>NZ_MWQG01000031.1:0-36163 GCF_002210365.1 Fibrobacter sp. UWH1 | reverse complement strand
TTTTTTGCATCCTTCAGATTCCGCTCGGATTATGCATTTGCAAATAGAATTCGGGGGTTTCAGGTGTCCGAAAAAGAAGTAGATGCATTATCGAGGTCAAATTTTTTGACCTCGATGCAAGTAAAGGGAATAAAAGGGGGACGAACTTACCGACCTTATGCCTTTACAGAGCAGGGCATTTACATGCTTATGACAGTTCTCAAAGGTGATTTGGCGACCAAGCAAAGTCTTGCCCTTGTTCGTCTTTTCAAGGATATGAAGGACTACATTGCCTCAGAAAATCAACAGTTGCTTGGTTGTTCCAACTGTGTTCAAATAGCAACCCTCACGGCTCAACATTCCCACGAAATTGCCGAAATTCGCACGGATGTGGCTCGTTTGGAGGTGGAGTCTCTGAAAACTCAGGAATCCTTGGGCAAGGTCATGGAGTTTTTTCACGATCCATCTACCTATAAGCACCACTTGATTCTGAATGGGCAAAAACTGGAGGCTGATGTCGCTTACACGCAGATTTATGGTATGGCTCAGAAGTCAATTTTCATGTTTGATGATTTTGTTGGCGTAAAAACACTGGATTTATTGCGAGGTGTCGCTCAGAATGTTAAGATTACGCTTTTCAGTGATCAGCGGAATGGCTGCGCTTTGACTCAAACGATGATTGACGACTTCAAGGCTGCTCGTCCTGACGTTTCCTTCGAGCGGAGGCCTGCAGGCGGAATATTCCATGACCGTTATATCGTTTTGGATTACAAAACGGACCATGAAAAGATGTTCCATTGCGGCGCTTCTAGCAAGGATGCCGGCAAGAGAGTGACTTCGATAACCGGCATCGAACATCCTGAAGTCTATCACGAGCTGATTGAGGGAGTGTTGAAGTTGCCTGTTCTGCCTTGACTGTTTTTGCTGTGGGTTGTTTTATCGTCGCTTTGATGTCGGAAAATGTGGTTATCGTCGGTTTTGTCGTCGGTTTGGTGTCAAAACTTGCGTTTGTCATCGGCTTATCGCCGGTTTAGCGTCGGTTTATGTTTATGAAGAAGAAAGAAGCCCCTGTTGCGGGGAGTGAAATTGCCATCATTGATGAGAATTTCCTGAAGAGCAAGGTTTACACCATCCGTGGTGTAAAGGTGATGCTTGACGCCGATCTGGCGGAGATTTATGGGTATAGCACCAAGGATTTCAATAGGCAAGTTAAGAATAATATAGAACGTTTTCCCGAGATTTTCCGATTTCAGTTGACTATGGACGAAATTGCTGAATTATCGAGGTGCAAAAATTGCACCTCGATGCAGGTCAAAGGGGTGAAAGGTGGGCGAGTCTATTTACCTTATGCCTTTACAGAACAAGGAATTTATATGTTGATGACTGTTCTTAAGGGGGGGCTTGCTATTAAGCAAAGTATTGCCATAATGCTTTTGTTTAAAGAAATGAAGGATTACATTGCTGCCGAAAATCAGCAGTTACTAGGTTGTTCCAACTGCCTTCAAATTGCGAATTTGACGGCTCAACATTCCTGATTATTCCGGAGCGGCGGAGCCGCCTGTCCGGAAAAATGAGAGCCACTAGTCCGGTCTGACGGAGCCACCTGTTTTAGGGTTATTGTGCTTCAGATGGGTTCAACCCATACACTTCTCGCATGGATTTCCTTGTAAGCCCCAAGGAACGTGGCCTGAGGAAGGGGGGGGGCATCAAACGTCTCGGAAGGTGCATGAACTTTTGACGATACCACTTCCGAGCCCTCGGAAGGAGCGTGAACTTTTTGCGACGGCCCGTTGCGTCATCCTGAGTGGCGAGCAGCCGCGAAGGAACCAGTCCAAAATTCCGCAAATGCAGCAAAAGTCTGCGCCCCAAGGGGTCAGATGAGGCTTCGCCACATCTGCCTGCGCTCGGTCATGCCAAGCTACGCACAAGTGCGTTCTTGTCACGACTCTCGCTGGGGTCACGATCGCTCCCGTGATTTAAGGGCGAAAAATTTTTACAATCTTTTTTCAAAATCCAGGGAGCATTCTACGGCAAAAAAGCGTGTATATAGCAGGCGGCGATTTAGCCACCTCGCAAAGGTGTGCGCAACACCCAGCAACACGTATGAACGAAAACGAAACCGCCGTAGGCGCTGATAACGAAACTAAAGTCATCGACTTCTCTAAAATCACCATCACCAACCGTTTCATGTTCCCGCTGGTCATGAGCCACAAGGAAATCGCAAAGCCCTTCATCGAGGCGGCGCTTGGCATCAAGATTTACGACCTGAAGGACCCCGAGCAGGAAAAGACGGACCAGGTCGGCATCTTCAGCAAAAGCGTGCGCTACGACGTTTACGCCCAGGAAACCGGCAAGGACGGCGAAGTCAAGCGCTCCTTCGATCTGGAGATGCAGATGGAGGACACCAAGGAACTCCCGAAGCGCGCTCGTTACTACCAGTCTATTCATGACACCCACGAGCTGCGCAAGGGAAGCATGTACAGCAGCCTTAAGGACCAGTACGTGCTCTTCATTTGCCCGGAAGACATTTTCAAGGAAGGCCTGCCTATTTATAGTTTCCAGAACTATGCGACAGAAAACAAAAAACTCGCCTTGAACGACCGCACTTTCAAAAATTTCTATATATTTAACCAGTACGAGAAACTTCCGGATACGCACCCGCTTAAACCGTACCTGAAGTATTTTGCTACAAACGCCGCCGAATCCTCGGAGACAAGGAAAATCCACACCAAGGTGGAGTGGTACCGTTCAGACGAAAAGACACAGGAGCGCTATATGACATGGGAACAGGAAATCCAGCTTGCCGCAGAAGCCGCTGCTGAAAAAGAACGCGAGCGCAACGAGAAAATCATCGCCGAGAAGGATGCCGAGATCGCCGAACAGGCACGCAAAATCGCAGCTCTTGAGGCGAAACTCGCCGGAAAGAACTCCAAGTAACCTCTGCGAAAAATCTCCGCGATACAAGGGACCCCGCGCGGGTCTTTTTTTGTGGGCGGCCCGGCACTCCCGTGCCGTCGCTTCCGTTGAATGTCCGATTTCCTTGTCGGTAAGGCGTTCTTCCAAAGGCCAATTCAAGTTGTGCTCCTTGGCAAGTTTCAAGACCCTGTTGACGGTCTTCTTGGACACCTGACAACTTGTCGCGATGTCGTTCTGGCTTAATCCCAGATTTCGCAACCTGAGGATTTCGCGGTATTTGGTCATTCGACCTCCTGTCTATTTTTTGCACGGAATTGTGCTTGCTAAAATTAGACAGGTTTCCTTATCCCCGGAACCGCGGTTTCCGTTTGACCGGTACGCCGGTTTCCATTACTCCGGTTTCACGGTGTACTTTGCTCCGGTATATTCAATTTTAATTATATTGCTATCCATAGGATGCTCCTTTCATCCTATTTTTTTACCCCCTTAGAGGAATTTGCGAAAGACAATATACGTTATCAAAAGTCCGCGGCATCATTGTCGTGGACATTCGCATTATAGAGTTTTCATGACATTTTGTGGGTGGCTCTCTAGTACCGGACTGGTGGCTCAAAGTACGTCGGAATAATCAATTCCCACGAAATTGCGGAAATTCGCACGGATGTGGCTCGTTTGGAGGTGGAGTCCCTGAAAACCCAGGAATCCTTGGGCAAGGTCATGGAATTCTTTCACGATCCATCTACCTATAAGCATCACTTGATTCTAAACGGGCAAAAACTAGAGGCTGATGTCGCTTACACGCAGATTTATGGCATGGCTCAGAAGTCGATTTTCTTGTTTGATGATTTTGTTGGCGTAAAAACACTGGATTTATTGCGAGGTGTTGCTCAGAATGTGAATGTGACGATTTTTAGCGACCAGCGGAACAGCTGCGCTTTGACACAAACGATGATTGATGACTTCAAGGCTGCTCGTCCTGACGTTTCCTTCGAGCGGAGGCCTGCAGGCGGAATATTCCATGACCGTTATATCGTTTTGGATTACAAAACGGACCATGAAAAGATGTTCCATTGCGGCGCATCTTCGAAAGATGCTGGAAAGCGTGTGACTTCGATAAACGAGATTGAACACCCTGAGGTCTATCACGAGCTGATTGAGGGAGTGTTGAAGTTGCCTGTTCGGCCTTGACAGTGTTTGCTGTGGATTGTTTTATCGTCGCTTTGATGTCGGAAAATGAGGTTATCGTCGCTTTTGTCGTCGGTTTATGTTTGATGAAATTCGCGTTAGGGATCGAAGTGGCGAAGCCATTCGGACTCGCGAAGCGAGGCTGAACGGAAAAATTTTCGTGTAAGATGTTCTGGCTAGATGTTTGCGAAAATTTTATAACGCGAGAGCCCGCCCCGGCTTGCCGGGGAACGCCCAAAGTCTCGCCACCATCATATTATGACCCTTCTTGAATGGATACAATGCGTTTACACCTACCCAAACAAATCGTCCAAAACAACCTCGTTTTGCACTACTCCGGAATGGGAATTTTTCATAACGCCGAATGTTGTTACAAAAGTATTGAGCAAGGCCATTTTGCACTTAGAGGCAACCCTAAATATTTCTATGCGGTTGCGGAGTTTGGTCTCGTAACTTTTATCGATGATGAATTCGCCCTGCGAGAATTTCATTTCACAGACATTAATAACACGGTCGGCCCGCTTAATCAGAAGGTCTATTTGTGCTCCATCAGTATTGCAATCAATTGTGCGGCTGGTACATCTCCAGGCGGAACACTCCGTTGCAATGCCGTTTATTCCCAGCGATTTCTTTATCTGGTCTAAATGAGCAAAACAAACCTGCTCAAATGAAATTCCCTGCCAAGATACAATGCCAGGATTCATCAGGTTGTGCTGCCAATATTCCTTGTCCTTGGACTTCTGTTTTTCGCAAAAATGCAAATGGAACAGTGTAAAGAAATCTGTCAAACGATATGTCCCGTTATTACTCTTGGAGCCAAACTGGGAAAAGCATTCTACGAAATCACAACGCTCCAAGTTGGCAAGCATGCGCGTCAATGTTCCCCCAGAAATTTTCGTTATTCTAGCAAGTTCTTGCCTACTCATTCCGCTCTGTTTTTCAGACAACTTTTCGACAATCCTTATGTAACTGTCAGCTCCGGAAAAAAGCGCGTTGTATAGTTCATTAAATTCATCATGCAAGGCACCGTCTTTGTCGAAATAAAGCCGGTCAATATTTTGCGCAAGGCTATTGTTAACATCTAGCAGATTCAGATAAAAGGGGACTCCGCCGAGAACCATGTAACATTGCGTAATCTGGAACCGATCCCAATAACAGTTCTTTTTTTTCAGGAACAGTTCGCATTCCCGTAGGGAGAATGGGTGCAGATTTATTTTTCGGGTAATCCTGTTGTGAAGTCCACCTTGATTCTCAATCAGTTTGTCAACCATCCAGGAAGTAGCACTTCCGCAGGCAACGAACAAAATGTCGTCACGATTTGCCGCCCAGGAATTCCAGAAGTATTCGAAGGCAGACACAAAATCAGACTTAAAAGTATCAATCCAAGGCATTTCATCAAAAAAGACAACCTTGCGTTTCGCACGACATTCACACAAAAGTTTTTCCAGGGCAGAAAACGCCTCGTTCCAATTTTTTAGTGCAGGGGCAAAAGCTGATTTGCTGTACTCCTTGAGACAATCTGCGAAATTCTGGAGCTGCTCCGCCTGGGATTTGTTATGTGCACCAGTGTAGGAAAACGAGAAACGTTCCCTAAAAACACTTTGAATCAAGAAAGTTTTCCCGATTCTTCTTCTGCCGTAAACCACGGCCAGTTCAGACTTGCCGGAAGAATATGCTTCTTCAAGCAACTTTATCTCTTTTTCTCTACCAACCATCTTTTTCATATACCCAAAATATACAAATTTATTGTTGTTTTGGGTAAGGAAAGGATTTGTTATTTACCCAAAAAGTGTGTTTTTATGTCTATTTTGGACACGTTTTCAAATACGAGTTGATTGAGGATGTGCTGGGTGGTTGAGTTTAGTTTGCGGTGCAAAAGTTACGATTATTCCCGTACGGGAATAATTTGCCGCAATTCTTGCTGTTTGACGTTGATTTTCCCGTACGGGAAAGTTATATTTGACGGTATGAAGGTGCAACAGGTAAATGATATTTCGATTTCTGTGAAAAAAAGAAGAAATCAGTTAAAACTGACGCAAGCGGAATGCGCTGCCTTTTGTGGTGTCGGAGTTCGTTTCTTCTCGGAACTGGAAAATGGCAAGGAAACGCTACAGCTTGATAAAGTATTGCATGTTTTGCAAATGCTTGGTTTAAATCTTCATGTTGTGGAAAGGGAAAATGATCGATGAAGTTAAAGGTTTATTTTGCAAATAAGCTTGCTGGTAGTTTGTTTTCTACTCCCGATAAAGGGATTGTGTTTGCTTACGAAGATTCTTATGTTAGGCAAAATGGAAATTCTCTTTCGATGTCACTTCCATTAAGGTCCGGTGAGTTTTCACAAAAGGAATGTCTGCCGTTTTTCTCAGGAGTTCTCCCAGAAGGTGACGTTAAACGTCGAATTTCAGAATATCTTCATGTTTCTGAATCGAGTACGCTTAAGTTGCTGCAGGAACTTGGGGGTGAATGTGCCGGTATGATTTCGGTATTGCCAGAAGATGCCGAACCCAATCAGACGTTGATTTATAGACTGGATTCTGACAATTACGAGGAACTGTCTGAAGATATTTTACTTGGTTATATAAAAAACGCAGAAACGAGGCCTTTGCTGAAGGCGAATGAAGAACTGAGGCTTTCTTTGGCTGGGGCTCAGGAAAAGTTGCCTCTGTCATTTTTTGACGGAAAATTTCATTTTCCAAAGAATGGTGCTCCATCGACACATATCATCAAACCAACTGGCAAGGGAGAATTGTCGTCGCTTGCAGTAAATGAATATGTGTGCATGAAGCTTGCAAAATATTCTGGCCTAAGCGTGCCTGATGTGGCTTTGAAGAAAATTCAAGATGAAACGTTCATGATGGTGGAGCGCTATGATAGAATCAAAAGAGGTGATTCTGTTGTTCGTTTACATCAGGAGGATATGTGCCAGACGTTGGGAATTCTTAGCGATCGAAAATATCAGAACGATGGTGGTCCGGGCATTGCGGATATTTTTCAGCTGATTAGTAAAAGAACATCAGTTCCACTTTTGGACGCTCGGGCTTTTATTCAGTATGTCCTGTTTAATCTCGTTATTGGCAACTGCGATGCTCACGGAAAAAATTATTCTTTGCTCTATGATGGCGGTGTCTTGAAGCTATCTCCGATTTACGATGCCGTCTGTACGCTTTTGTATCCGACTCTAACAAGAAAGGTTTCCATGAAAATTGGAAGCCATTATGAGATTGATAAAATCAGAAAGGCTGATCTCGTTCTCCTGGCGGAACAACTGAAATTAAGACAGTCCGTGATTCTGAATTTGTATTCGGATTTGAGAAAGAAAGTTCTTCTAGGTTTTTCATCAATCCGTGAAGATGAATGTCTTGACGGCTGCACAGAAACGATTGATGAAATCGAAAAAATCGTGCAAGAAAGAGATATAACAAGTGATTGCTAGGCTTTCTTGGCCTTACACCGTATCCATAAAGGTCTTCTGGATTCTATTGAACACGATAATGCCCAATGCCAACAGGACAATCATAAATCCTGCGCTGTAACCTAATGCTTGCCAGCTGAATTCGCCTACGCCAAGCCCTGCAAGAATCATAATCAACACGGGGGTGAGTAGCAAAAACTCAGCCAATAAAAAATCGATCCCGGTGGGCCGGAATCGATTTTTCACGTTAAATTGGTGTTAGCCTCTGGTTACCCTGAACATGAAGCTGATTACGTTCGAGTCAAAGGTGTTTTCACTATCATCACTGGCGCCAAACGTATACAAATAGCCGATGCTCAATCCGACGGACCATGTGTCAGAGATCCACCAGTCCTTGCCGATTTCTACTTGCATTTCGTAGTCGAGCATTCCGAATTTTTGACGGAGGTTCTCTTTGTTGTGGTTTATGTCTTCACCGAAGAATGCAAACCCATTTGCGATGCTAAAGAAGGCGCCGTTCATTACGGAATGGGGATTTCTAAAGGGGTAGAATGTAAATCCTACTCCTACAAAACTATAAAAGCCATAGGCATCGTCATCCTTGCTGTTTTTTTCTTTAAGGTTTTGTGGCGAAGATCCTAAGACCGAATATTGATTATCGAAGTTATGTTCGTAAGAAGTTTCACTATACTTGCCTTCGCCTATCAGCATGGCAAAGTCTAGTTCAAAGAACAGCGCCACGAGGTTCCCAAAGGATCTACCGAATCTCAAGCCGAGAGTCGGTATGGCGAAATCGTTGAATTCATAAACTTCCTCTACTACTCTTTCGTACGAATATGAATAGTCGTTGTTATTATAGTCATAATGATGTTTGTATTGGTAATCGGATTGCTTGTAATTAAAACCTACATAGGTTGCGCCAAGGCTTGCGTTAAAGTAGAATCCACGATGCTCCCTTGGCGGTCGATAAAGTTTTACCGGCTTTTGGGGGGTAACGGTTTCTTCGACTGTTTCTGCGGGATTTTCTTCGGATTCCTGTGCAAAGACTGTGGTCGCTGCAAGCATTCCGGCAAGAACCATCTGGACGAAGTGACTATGAAAATTTTTCATATTCGTCTCTTAGCCTCTTGTCAAGCGGAACGAAAGGGTGTACACTGTTTCTGTACCTTTAGCTTCATCAAAATTTGTTGAAGAATGGTTGTATGAAAATCCAATACCTATGGACAAGTGGTTGCTTACCCACCATTCCTTGCCAATTTCTGCGATAAAACTTCTTCCAAAGGAGGCGATGTTTCCTGCGGAGTAGTCGTCCGTTACAAAACATGCATAAATAACGTAACCAAAAGATCCGCCGATAAAGAAACCGTTCATGGCTGAATTTGGATTTCGGAACGGGTAGATTGTCGTGCCGAAGCCAACGAAGGTTCTTAAATTTACTGCATCGCCCGAAAATCCTTCGGAATCGTAAGCTCTCCAATCTTCCGCGTAAACCTTATCCCCTTGTTTGTCATAGAGCGGATTGCCGTTCTCGTTTTGGGCGATCTCTCTATCGTAGTTAACCTCTTCGTAGTCCATAACGCCTGAATAGATCGCGAAATTGAATGTTGTATGAAAGGCAATCAGGTTTGCAATGGCTGTACCGAACTTAAAGTCGAATGAAGGGGTTGTGATTCCCCAAAAATCAAATGATTCGATATCTTTTTTATCAATTCTGGTGTTGTCCAGATCTTCCCATGTACTTTTGGCGCTGATTTTGTTGTAGCCAATGCCAAAGCCTACGCTATTGTAGAAACCGCGATGTTCCCTTGGGACAAAAGATGAAGTAAGATCTTCGGCGAAAATGCCAGAAACAAGAATTGCAAAAATAAAAAGGAATGTATTTTTTAACATGGTGCGGATAAAATAAAAAATTATTATGTTTTTGTGTAGACGCGTGTAAATGGGTCTACATTTGGTTTTAGGATTAGATATGAAATTTGGCATTTTTCTTTTTGTGGCAGGTGTGTCCTGCGCGGTGGCTGCGGAAGCGGATAGTACTCTTCGTCAGTTGGCGGAGGCTCGTGGCCGCATGGTGGGTTCCATTCTGAATTCCAATTGGTTTAGCTATGGTCTTGGCGATGATGCCGAGGTTTACGAGAATACTCACAAGTCTCAGTTTAATATTGTGGTGGCTGAAAACGAAATGAAGTTTGATGCCACGGAACCGTCTCGTAATTCCTTTAACTTCAAGAACGGCGACAAATTGATGGCTTACGCTGCAAAGAATGGAATGCAGGTTCGTGGTCATGCGCTGGCCTGGCATAGTCAGGTTCCTCAGTGGGTGCCTGATCTGGCAGCGAGTGTGGCTGCTGCGGGCGGCTCTGCCAAGGACACCTTGCTTGCCGTGCTGAAGAACCATATCGAAAATGTGGTGGGCCATTACAAGGGCAAGGTCCGCGAGTGGGACGTGGTAAATGAAGCGATCTCCGATGGTACTCCTGCGGCTTGGCGTGATGGCGCGACTTCTGTTTGGTACAAATATATTGGTCGCGAGTTTATTGACTCTGCCTTTGTGTGGGCCCATAAGGCGGACCCGGAGGCGAAGCTTTATTATAACGATTATTCCCTGGAGTGGGGAGTGGGTGCCGGCGCCAAGGGTAAGTTCGCTGTGGATTCCGTGGCAAAGCGCCTGAAGGCTGCGGGCATTTACATTACGGGTCTTGGGACGCAGACTCATATTTCTGATTACCATGTGACGACTCCTCCCAATGTGAAGGCTTTGGCTCAGGCTCTTGAAGCGGAAGGCTTGACTTTGCAGATTACGGAGCTGGACATTGGCTTCGATAAGAAGGATGTTTCCAAGGCGGATTTTGAGGCCCAGGGAAGCTTGTACCGTCAGTTTATGGATGTGTTCCTGGAGGCTCCCAACATGGAGGCTTTTGTTATCTGGGGATTTTCTGATAAGTATAGTTGGCTTGCTGATTTGTATAAGTATAATGGTCTGGTTTTCGATTCCAGTTTTGCAAAGAAGCCTGCTTACGATAGTTTGGTTGCTAGTTTGAAGGCTCATAGTGCAGACAAGGTTTCTAAGGTTAAGGATATTGTCCCCTTGGTTTGGGAGGATGCTTCGCCTTTTGGAAACGGTTCCTACGTGATTGTGGATTACAGCCAGGCCGGTGCTGAATCTCGTGGAGAGTGGTCTGGCGATGTTAAGAATGGCAATGGAAAGTTTGAATCAGAACCGCTGGCTGGCAAGACGGGCTACATGAATGTTCCGTTGGCGGGTTGCGACCAGAATGCGGATTATTGCGGCTACCAGCATGCGATTTACACGTTGCCTCAGGATGTGGTGGACTCCAATTTCCTGTCGAAGTGTGAGGCTCTTGTATTTACCGCCTATGGGCCTACGGGTAGTACTGCTTACGTGAATATTGGAGTCAACGACCCGAAGATGACTTTGCAGAATGGACGGCCCTTGAGCGCCAAGGTCTGGAGTGGTATGACTGTGGACCTGCAGGCTGTTCGCGATGCTATGGCCGGTGATGCCGCCGTTAGGCCCACGCAGTTGACTTTCAACAGCAGCAACACTTCCGCCATGTACATTGCAAAGATCGAGGCCGTGGGCTGCCCTGATGGCTCGGAACGTCCGGCTGCGATCCGTGGTGTTTCTGCTAGGGACGGCTTGAAGGTCGTGATGAGTGGCCGCACCTTGAATCTTGTGGGACCAGCCTCCGCCCATGTGGATGTGATGGATTTGCAGGGACGTCCGGTATTTTCCGCTAATGATGTTCGGGGCTCGCAGAACCTGGAGGGGCTTGCAAGTGGAACTTACATCGTTCGCGTTCAGAGTGGTAACTTACAACGTTTTGGCCGCATGACTTTGAAGTAGCTGAAAAAGGCGTCCTTTCATGGACGCCTTTGCTTTGACTGTAATCCGCATTTTTTGGGGGAGCTACTAACCAAATAATCCTGTTTGTGGAATTTGGTTAGTAATATTTTCCTCAAAAATCCCGTTTTACAGATGAATTACTAACCAGGTTGGCTAATGGAGCTTGATTGGTTAGTATATTACTTGTTAATTTGTATTAAATTAGGCGTTTTTTACTAACCAAAATACCCTTTTTTAGTGGCTTGGTTAGTAACACCTGTAGCTCCTTATTTAATACGGAGACGGGCGTATTCGTACAGCCCCAGGGAAAGGGCCACGGAAGCGTTGTAGGAATGGGCTTCGGGCATCATGGGGATGCGGAGTACAGCGTCGCACTGCTTCTTGATGAAGGGCGGGAGGCCCACGTCTTCACCACCCACGGCGATCACTGCCTGGTCTGCAAACTTGAAGTCAGCCAGGTTTGTTTCGGTGTCGGCATCCAGACCGAGAATCTGGTAACCGGCCTGCTTCAGTTCGCCAACGGCAGCTTCCAGGTTGTTGGGGCGGCAGATGCGCATTTTTTCAAGAGCGCCTGCGGAGGTGCGGGCTACACTGGGTGTAATGCCGCACATGCCCTTGGCGGGGAGCAGCAGGATGTCGCAGCCCAATGCGAGACAGCTACGGATGCATGCGCCCAGGTTGCGGGGGTCTTCGATGTTGGTTGCGACGGCGATCAGTTTCTTTTCTCCCTTTTCCTTGGCGGCAAAGAGTTCGCCACGGACGTCTTCCCAGACCAGCAGTTCCTTTTCGTTCATGAGGGCGACCACGCCGTGGTTGGGGGTGGCGTAGCTGTTCAGGATCTTGGAGTCCACCTGCTGTACGTGTACGTGTACGCGCTTGGCTAGCTTCTGCAGTTCATAGAGCTTGGGGTTGCCGGACTTGTGCATGAAGAGCACGCGGTGAACCTGCATGGGGCTCTTGGTCAGGAGTTCGGTGACTTCCTTGATGCCGCCTACGGCGACCTGGGGTGCTGCGTCTGCGTCGCCTACTGCGGGGATCACGCCGTCTTCATAGGCGCGGGCTGTGTCCTGCGGACGTTCTTCAAAGCGGGGCTTAAAATCGCGGCGGTCATTGAAGTCGCGACGGTCATTGTTGCGGAAACCTTGAGTAAAGTCGCGGGGGCCATCGCCCTGGGGGCGTGCGGGGCGGAACTCGTTGTCTTCGCGGACGCGGTAGTTCTGACGGGGAGCGCGGCCGAAGCCTCGGCGTTCGCTTGTTTCGCGACGATCGTTGAATTCACGGCGGTCACCAAAATTTTTGTTGTCTCTATCAAATGCCATGGTTGTTTCCTTTCTTCTTGTTTAAAAGTATGCGTTCCCTTTTTGCGAACCCATTATTCTTTCGCTCTGCACACAATTACCTGGTTCATACGGATGTCGGTTTCCTTTTGTTCCAGAGGCTCCACCTGGATTTGTTTCGGGGTGGCGATGCCTGCCTTGTAGGCGTCGGGGTGTTTTGCTAAAAAACGGTCGTAGTAGCCCTTGCCGTGTCCTTGGCGCTGGCCTGTTACGTTAAACTTTGTGCCGGGGACCAGGAATACGGTGAAGGGGCCGGTATAGGGTTCCAGTCCTTCTCGGGGTTCCATGATGCCGAAACGTCCGGGGGCCAGGTCCTTTTTCAGATTGTCGATGGGGTAGAACTCCATGGTGGTCTCGCCGGTCACTCGGGGCAGGAGCAGGCGGTTTTCGCGGACCAGCTGTTCCAGGACGGGAGTGATGTTGGGTTCACCTTTCAGGGGGTAGAAGGCTGCAACTTTACGGGATTCCTTGTAGCCAGGTATGGCGTGGATTTCTTCCCAGGGGTTGTTGATCAGCTCTTCGCCGGGGCGCTTTCTTTTGGCCGGGTCAAAGAACCCGCGGGCGCCCAGGACCACGATGAAGAGGAGTATGAGGAGTGCTGCTTCCATAATTTTTTTGCAGGCGCTGTGCCCGCTGTTGAGTTAGTCGGGATCGCCTACGCGCTTGGCCTTGGGAAGGTTTTCCTGGAGGATCTCGTTCCAGATTTTCTTCTGCCAGTTCATGAGGTGGGCTTCTTCGTAACGTTCTTCCCAGGGCATGGTTCCGGGGGCGGCCAGCCAGATGAGTTGCGCCCTGTTGCCCAGCATGGAGGGGTCCAGGTTCAGGGTGGCTGCCTTTTCGTCGCGCCAGGTCTTGAGTACCGAGAGCAGGTCGGAATTGGGGACTACGGGCGGGGGCGGTGCCTTGGGGAGGCGTTCGGGCCAGTCGCTTTCGGGGGTGGCCATGGCGGTTTCCATCATGTTGACGAAGGAATCCAGGCGTTCGTCCCTGAAGTTGCGGGGGAGGCGGGGCAGGTGGTCCAGCAGTACCTGGGGGTAGGTGTCGACGGCGTGGCGTACGATGGCTAGCATCAGGTCGCCGGGCATCACCTTGTAGGGCGGGCGGTCCATTTCTTCGGCCTGTTTTTCGCGCCATTCCCAAAGGTACTTCAGGATGTTCAGGGCGCAGGGGCTAAAGACGCTGCTGCCGGTAATGCGCCAGGGATCCTTTTTGGGCGGGGCCGGATTACGGGAATGCTCGATAAGGGCGTCACACTGTTCGGTGAGCCAGCTCATGCGTCCTGCGGCCTGCAGTTTTTCTACCAGGATGGCGCAAAGTTCATGAAGGTAAAAGGTGTCGTGGATGGCGTATTCGCACATTTCCAGGGGCAGGGGACGAGTGGTCCAGTCGGCACGCTGGTTTTCTTTTTTCAGTTCGTCGCCAAAATATTCGCGGACCAGGTCGGCCAGGCCTAAATGGGGTTCGCCCAGGATCTTTGCGGCAAGCATGGTGTCGAAGATGTGGGTGGGGCTAAACTGGTAAGTCTGCCAGAGCAGTCGCAGGTCGTAGTCGGCCCCATGGAAAATCAGGGTCTGCATGGCGCGTGCCTTGAACAGGGGGGCCAGATCCAGGCCGCAGAGGGGGTCTACGATATAATGGTGGTCGCCAATGGTGATTTGAATAAGGCAAAGGCGTGCTGTGTAGTGATACATGGAGTCAGCCTCGGTGTCCACCGCGGCCATGTCATAATTCTCCAGGTCCAATAGAAGGTTGGCTAGTGTCTCCTCGCTATCCACCAATATGTACTTTTCGTCTTGCATCATTTGGGTAGAAAATGTAATAAATGTATTTGTCATTACGAAAATGTTTCTAAATTTGCGCCTATGAAAAAGATTTCTCTTACCGGTATCAAGCCGACTGGCACTCCGCACCTCGGCAACTATGTGGGCGCAATCCGCCCGGCTCTCGAACTTACTAAGACTTACGATGCAGTCTACTTCATTGCGGACTATCACGCTCTGACCACCGTGCAGAACGGCGCCGAAATGCGCGACAACATCTACAAGGTGGCCGCCACTTGGCTGGCTCTTGGCCTGAACCCGGAAGAGACTTTGTTCTATAAGCAGAGTGACATTCCCGAAATCTTTGAACTCAGCTGGGCTCTCAGCTGCTTTACCCCCAAGGGCTTCATGAACCGCGCCCACGCCTATAAGGACAAGGTGGCAAAGAATGAAGCCGCCGGCGAAGATGTTGACGCAAACGTGAACATGGGTCTTTACTGCTACCCCTGCCTCATGGATGCCGACATTTTGATGTTCAATGCAGACATCGTTCCCGTTGGCAAGGACCAGAAGCAGCATGTGGAATTTGCCCGCGATATCGCCATCAAGTTCAACAAGCATTTTGGCGAAGATGTGTTCACCGTTCCTGAACCGGTTTTCCAGGAATCCACCGGCGTGATCCCGGGTCTGGATGGCCGTAAGATGAGTAAGTCCTACGACAACTACATCGACATCTTCCTGGATTCCAAGGCTCTCAAGAAGCGCCTGGGCAAGATCGTGACCAACTCCCAGGGTATTGAAGAACCCAAGGATCCGGATACTTGCAACGTGTTCAAGCTGTACAAGCTTTTCGCTACTCCGGAACAGTGCGACGCGCTGGCTGCCCGCTACCGCGCAGGTGGCCTGGGCTGGGGCCACGCCAAGCAGGAACTGCAGAACGTTCTTGAAGAACATCTGGGTGCCGCCCGCGAAAAGTACTTCGACCTTCTGGCCCACACCGAAGAAATCGACAAGATTCTCGCCTACGGTAAGGAAAAGGCCCGCGTCAAGTCCAAGGCTATGATGGACAAGGTCCGCTCCTTGCTGGGTACTTACTAGTCGGCGACTCCGGCTCACAGTAGTCCTTAGAAGCATTTTTACAACAGCCCCCGGCAATACGCCGAGGGCTTTTGTGTTATACTTTTTTATTATAATTATCCACGATATGAAATCAGTCCTGTCCGTCATCCTTTTTTTAGTACTGAATGCGTTTGCAGTATCCGCAAATGGTTCTTTTGGGGTGACTGCAGATGGCTCGATAAGTCCCTTGGGAATGGTGCTGATGGGAGCTGCCACGGGATCGTTTAATGCGGATTCGGTCATGGCGGCTGAAGCGGAAGGTGCAGAATCTTGCGAAGGCGATGACTGCGAAGATGATGACGATGACTGCGAGGGCGAAGATTGTGAAGAATCGGAAGATTGCTCCGAAGAGGACTCTGAAGATTGTCTGGATTCCGCTGCGGTTGCCGCCCGCAATATGAAAAATGTTCCTCTTCCACGTCAGACTGCCTATACTGGCAAGGGCCTGTCTATTGGTCTTGGTGGTGGAATTTACAATCCTACGGAAGATTGTGATTGCATGGGTATTTGGCAAGGACAGCTGGAATACTTTTATGCCGATTGGATTAGTGGCGGTATCGATGTCCGTTTCTTTGGGGGCGACCTGGATAGCGATGTGATGGTCATGTACCAGCGCTACCGTACGAACCTCAGGTTCCATAAGGCCTGGCAGAAATTGGATATTTACCTGGAATCGGTGTTGGCCTTTGAAAATACAAGCATTTCTGAATTGCGTGACCAGATCAATAGCCGCGGAAAGTATTCTACGGAGGTCGTTGGCGATTTTACCGATGATATGCCGGATTGGGTTGTTGGCGTTACCACGGATACAATTCTCGTTGAAGACACGACCTTTGTGAAAGACAAGGAAGCTTGTGAACGGATGCTGTCACTGGATGGTTTTTCTGTGGGCGTGGGTGCTGGTTTTGGTTTGAATCTGACTCGCCTCTGGGGTGTGACTGGAAGTGTTCTTTTCGAATACAATTTCTCGAAGGTTATGGAACTCTCCTTGGTGCCCGGTGTGGCCTTCAATTTGCGCGAAGTTTGGGGTTGGGCCAAGAAAAATCTGCTTTCTACCTGGATTATGGTGGAATTTGGCGCCCAGCGATACTTCAATAATGGTGTAAAGGATTGGGCGAATTACGGTCTTGTGGGCATCCAGTTGGGCATTTAACCCTTGGACTGCCCCTTCCAGTTTGACAAAACGGTTTGATTTTCTATATTTGAGCCACCGATTTTTATCGGAACCCTCCCGGGGCCAATGTTGGTAACCTGGGCGAAAGACCAAAGGGATCTCATTATGAGACAGTATGAAACTATGGTGATCATCGACGCTATGATCTCCGACGACGCCATCAAGGCTGAAATCGAGACCATCGCCGCTGCAATCACTAAGGGTGGCGAAATTGTTCGTCGCGATGATTGGGGCAAGCGTAAGCTCGCTTATTCTATCAACAAGCGCCAGCACGGCTTCTATGTTATCTTCTACTACAAGGCAGAAGTTGCAACTGTTGCCGCTATGGAAGCAGCTCTCAAGCTCAATGAAAACGTTCTCCGTTGGATGACCCTCGCTGATTATCCGATGTCCGAAATCGTTTACAATGCAGACATGGCTCAGTCTACCGAAGAAATCGTTCCGGTTGACGCAGAAGAAGGGGAGGCTGAATAATGGCTTTTGAAGATAAGAAGCAGGCAACCCGTATTCGTCGCAAGAAGACTTGCTGGTTCACCGAAAACAACGTTCAGTTCATTGACTACAAGGATGAAAAGACTCTCCGTCGCTTCATCTCTGAACGCGGTAAGATTATTCCTCGCCGTATTTCTGGCACCTCCGCTAAGTATCAGCGTATGCTGAACGAAGCTATCAAGCGTGCTCGTCAGATGGCTATCCTTCCGTTTGTCTCTGACAGCATGCGCTAATAAGGAGGAACTAGACTATGGAAATTATTCTTAAGGCTAACGTACCTCACCTCGGTAAGATGCTCGACGTTGTGAAGGTTAAGAATGGTTATGCAAATAACTACCTCTTCCCCCGCAAGCTCGCTGTTCGCGCTACCAAGGAAGCTATCGCTGAAATCGAAAACAACCGCGCTGCTGTTGAAGCTGCATTCCAGAAGGAATTGGCTGCTGCAGGCGACGTAGCTGCAAAGCTCTCTCAGATTTCTGTGAACATGGAACGCCGCGTTGTTGAAGGCGAACGTCTGTACGGTTCTGTATCCGCATCTGACATCGCTGACGCAATCACCAAGCAGGGTGTCAAGATCACTCGCGCTCAGGTTGAACTGGCTGAACCCATCAAGCAGCTGGGTGTCTACACCGTGACCATCAAGGTCTTCGGTGACGTAGAAGCTCAGGTTAAGGTTTGGGTCGTTAAGGAACAGGCTTAATTAGCTGCCGGACGCGAAGCGTCCACAGGCTTAAGTCAATCCTTAAAGACTAGATCTTCGGACCGCTCCCCTCCTAATCGGGGGGGGGCGGTTCTTTTTTTGTTGGAAAATAGTTGGTTGGAAAAGGCGGTGGAAATATTTGAAAAAGAGGGTTTTACACCGCCTTTTTATTATGTTGTATAAAAATTAGACGGTTTTGGAAGTACTTTTTTGGCTTTTGACCTCTGTAAAAGCCTGATTTTGCGATTTGTTATGAACACTCTCCCCCTAAAAAGGTGTTTTATTGTAGGCAAACTAACGAAAAGGCGGTGGCGGGGCGGCTGTTTTCGGCTTTTCCACTGCCTTTTTTCTGAATTTTTGCGGAAAAACGTATTTATAGGCCGTTGCGGCCGCCTGAGGTTTGGTTTATGGTGGGTGAGTTTTCTATTTTTGGGGCATGCGCAAGATTTCGTTGATGTCTTTTGTTAAGGTTATGGCCTGTGCGGCCAGTTTGTTGGCTGTTCAATCTTTTGCACAGCCCCGTGATTTATTTGCTGAATTTGAGGAAGAAGCCGCTGTGGCCGATAAGGCCGCCGCTGATTCTGTAGAGGCTGCCAAGAAGGCCGAGGCGGATAAGAAAGCCACCGAAGAAAAAGTCGAGGCGGAACGCGTAGCTGCCGAAAAGCAAGCCGCCGAAGAAAAGGCCGCCGCCGAGAAGGCTGCAGACAAGGCTGCCGCTGATAGCGCCGCTGCTGCCCAGGCGGCTGCTGCCGCTCCCGTAAAGACCGAAGAAGAATTGGCTGCTGAACAGGCTGCAAAAAGAGCTGCTGCAGAAAAGGCGGCTAACATCATGCGCTCAACGGCAGAAGGTGCCGCTGCCGAAGCAGAAAAGGCTAGGGCTGCGTCCGATTCCTCCGCTGCCTCGCAGGACCCCTACGAAGGTGTAGACCGCAACGAACTTTACGCCCGCGAAATGCAGCGCATCAGTGATTCCCTGCAGTATATCAGCGATTCTATCGCTCTTGCTCAAATGACTGCCGATAGCATTGCCGCTGTCGAAAAGGCTAGGAACGATAGCATCCAGGCTTATAACGATTCTATTCAGGCAGCCAGCGCCAGTTCTACAGCAATTCCCTCTTCCAGCTCCATGAGCCGTCGCGACATTCTTGGCCCCGTCAAGGTTTCCAAGGTGAATGGCCTCGACGATATGAAGGGTAAGTACAAGAGCCCCCGCAAGGCCATGTTCATGTCTCTGGTGGTGCCGGGCGCCGGTCAGCTGTATGTGGGCGGATCCACCTTTACCAAGGTCCGCGGTGGTGTTTATCTAGCTCTCGAAGCCGCTCTCTGGGGTAGCTGGTATTACTATTCCGTGTACAAGTATGATCGACAGGTAAACAGATACAAGAACTTTGCCAACGACCATTTCTCCATTGGTACCTACGAAACGAAGATGCGTAAACTGTATAAGGATGTTTCTGAGAATGGGGCTGAATTCCGTTCCCGTTACCTCGGTTCTCGTGAGTCCTTTTGCGAAGCCATTTTTGGTGATGCGAATAGGGAAGGTTGCTACAACGATTCTTACGTCTACTACAAGGATACTGACTATAGAAATCGTTTTGTCAATAATCCTAAGTCGCTGGGTGATGATCGCAAGAAGAACGGCTTTTACGATGAATCTGCTGTGTACCAGCATGTGTCCGATGGCTCTTACGTGCTGGGCTGGGACGACGTGAAGGACGAAGCTGTTGCTGCAAGCCTTGATCTTGAAACTAACGGTTCCGAAGTTGTGGCCCTAGGTACATCCTCCAATCAGGACACCTACCGCAGCATGCGCAACAAGGCTAACGACTATGCCGATATGCAGGCCTGGTTCTTTGGCGGCATCATCCTGAACCACATTGTGTCTGCCGTTGATGCAGCCTTTACGGCCCACGCTCATAACAAGGCTCTGTATCAGGAAGATCTTTCCTGGTATGACCGTCTCCACTTTGACGGTGGTGTAGTTCTTGGTGAATCTGTTGGCGTAAATGTAATGGCTAGCTGGGGATTCTAATGAAGACTTTTGGAAAGGTCCTTCAAGTTCTACTTCTTGCCGCCGCGGTCGCTTTTTCGCAGGTGGTCATCTCTGTTGATGACAATGTTTCTAAGAATAGCGACAAGAGCTGGTGGAAAGCCATGGGTGCTTCGGCACTCCTTCCGGGTATGGGCGAACTGTACCTGGGCGAGCAGGAATTTGTGCGGCCTTTCGTGTGGACCGACGTTGCCCTGTGGGTGACTGCCTTTGGATCCTATTTTATTGGTGAACGCTATGTGACATCCGCTCACGGATATGCGGTTCGTCACGCAGGGCTTAATACTTCCAGCAAGAACGTCGATATGCTGAATACCGTGGGCGATTATCGTAGCCGTGGCGGTGTTGACGGTCAGAACTCTTCACCTGATATGGATGAAGATTACAATCAGGCCATGATTCGTGCTGGCAAGAAAATCGATGAAGACCTGTCGGCTGAAATCCAGTGGGACTGGGGTAGCTCCGACAATCCCGAAACTTCGGAACACATTGATGAATATAAAAGTCGCTTGCGCCATTATCGTGTGAGCCGCATCGTTTTCCAGGCTAGTGTTGGTGCGTTGGTCTTGAATCGTGTGGTTTCTATGCTGAACACAATCCGTGTTTATCGACGTACTTCTTCTAAGGCCTTCTCGGAACGGATTGAGTTTGTTCCCGAGTTCTATGAAGATGGAAGCGGCTTGTTGATGAACGTTAAATTTTAGGCGGATTTAGGCAGCTGTTTGAGACTGCGGAGCACCTAAACAACATTATAGGATTGAACAAATGCATGCAGGTACTTCTAATTTTTTAAAGGCATTCCCCATAAAGTTTGCGATTCTAATTGCGACGTTCATTTCGTTGTTGTTAGTGGGGTGTAGCGATGAAGCTCCTGGTGCAAAGGTGCCTGCTTTCAAGGCTCCTGATTCCAAGGCTGCGGTCAAGAGTGGTGCGCCCGGTGGTAAGGGGCCCGGTGGCCCTGGTGGTCGTGGCAACAAGACTTTCGCCGTTGAAGGTTATATTGCAGAATTCCACAAGCCCAGTGGATCTTTCCAGACAATGGCTACCTTGGAAGCTTTGAACCGTGTGGAGTTGTCCGCTGCCGCCAACGGTCGTCTGGTGAATCTTTATGCAAAGGATGGCGCTTCTGTACAGAAGGGTTCGCTCCTTGCCAAGATTGATGATTCCGAATTGAAGGCACAGTTGAAGCAGGCTGAATCCAGTCTGCATCTGGCTCAGCAGAAAATGGAACGTACCAAGGGTTTGGTCGAAAAGAACGCCGCGACGACGACGGATATGGAAGCTGCTGAAGCCTCCCTCAAGTCTGCCGAGGCCAGCGTCGAATTGATAAAGGCTCAGATTGCAAAGACTGAAGTCCGTGCCCCCTTTAGCGGTAAACTCGGTTTTGTGAATGTTTCTGTGGGCGCCTGGGTGACCACGGGCACTTCCATTGCGACTTTAAGTGAAGTGACGAAATTGAAGGCCAAGTTCGCCTTGCCGCAACGATATGCGACTACCTTGAAGGTGGGCAATCCCATTACCTTGATTGACGAAGAACGGGCCATCCAGAAAGTGGGGAAGGTGACCGCCCTTGACGCCACGATTTCGGAAAGCAGCCGTACCCGCCAGATTATGGTGACCGTGGATAATTCCAAGGGCGAATTGATTGCTGGCGGTTATGCCAAGGTTAGCGTTGAATTGCAGTCTGGCCGAACCCAGACAATTCCCGTTCCCGCCGAAGCTCTTACGCTGGACAAGGATGGCGCCTATATCTTTGTGGTGCAGGATGGCAAGGCTTCTATGCGCCGTGTGGAGACGGGCCTTCGCACTCCCATTGCAGTTGATGTAATTTCTGGGCTGAATGAAGGCGATACCGTTATTACTTCGGGCTTGATTAGCATCCGTCAGGGAAGTTCTGTTCGTATCCGTGAAATCCGTAACAACACCGATTACGAAGTGGATTAGACGAGAGACGAAAGAAAAATGAGTGTTGCAAATCTATCTGTTCGCAGACCTGTCCTAATGACGGTGATGGCCTTGGTCATCATCTTGCTTGGCGCCTTCGGTATGAGTGAGTTGGGTATTCGTGAATACCCGAACGTAGACTATCCCATTATTCAGGTTAGAACTTCTTATCCTGGCGCAAACGCTGCCGTGGTGGAAGCCGAAGTTACCGAAGTCCTGGAATCATCCATTAACAGTGCCCCGGGTATTAAGGCCCTGACCTCTACCAGCTCCGATGGCTTTTCTTATATCAGTGTGGAGTTTGAAACGGGCATGGATCTGGAGGATGCCGCCAACGATATCCGTGACCGCGTAAGCCGTGTCCGCCGTAAATTGCCTGACGATGTGGACGAACCGACGGTGAACAAGAGCGACTCCGATTCCGACCCCATCTTGATGATCAGCTTGGTCAGCGATAAGCTGGACGCCATGGACGTTTCTGAAATCGCACGCAATCATGTGAAGGAACGTCTGCAGACCATTAACGGTGTTTCCGAAGTGGTTATCTGGGGTGAAAAGCAGCCTACAGTGCGTCTGTGGATTGACCCCATCCGTATGCAGGCCATGGGCGTTACCGGAAGCGAAATGAGTGCCGCCCTTTCCAAGGGCAACCTGGAACTTCCCGCAGGCTCTATCGAAGGTTCCGAAACAACCCTTTCTATTCGTACTCTGGGCCGAATTTCTGACCCGGAAGCTTTTGCAAACATTGCGGTAAAAACTGCGGCCGATGGCACTGTAATTCGCGTGTCCGACGTTGCTAACATCCATTACGAACCGCTGGATACCCGTAAGGGATTTAGACGTAACGGCAAGAACACGGTGACCTGCGCTCTGGTGGCTCAGCCTGGCAGTAACCATGTGAACATCGCTGACGAATTCTACAAGCGTGTGGAAGAACTCCGCCGGGAATTGCCTGAGGGTGTCGAGATGCTTTATGGCCGCGACACTTCCATTAATATCCGCGCTTCCATCAAGGAAGTGGTGGAGACCATCTTTGTGGCGTTCCTTCTGGTGATTGCCATTATCTTTGCATTCCTGCGTGAAGGCCGTACGACAATTATCCCCATGGTGGTGGTGCCGGTGGCTGTGATTGGAAGTTTCTTTGTGCTGTACCTTTGCGGCTTTAGCATTAACGTTCTGACGCTTCTGGCCATGGTGCTTGCCATTGGCCTTGTGGTGGATGATGCTATCGTGATTGTGGAAAACATTTACGACAAGATTGAAAAGGGCATGACACCTAAGCAGGCTGCCGTGGCGGGAACAAATGAAATCTTCTTTGCCGTGATTGCAACGTCTGTGGTCTTGATGGCTGTGTTCATTCCGGTGCTTGCCCTGGGCGGTACCACGGGTCTTCTATTCCGCGAATTTGTGGCGGTGATGATCGGGACGGTCTTCCTTTCTACCACTTGCGCCTTGACGCTTTCTCCCATGCTTTGTTCGAAGTTCTTGCGTCATCAGAAGAAGGGATCGTTCTACAAGATAACGGAACCGTTCTTTGAAGGTCTGAATAAAATTTATGCCGTGCTTCTGGGTGGCTTCCTTAGATTGCGTTTCTTGTTGTTCCCGGTGGTAGCCGGGCTCCTGTTTGCGGCTTATTTCTGCTTCAACAACATGAGCTCTGAAATGGCTCCCACAGAAGATTCGGGCTCTGTCATGGTGAACGTGAATATGCCCGAAGGTGTGACTCTTACCCGTACCAAGCGCATGGCCGATGCGTTTGTGGATGAGGTCATGACCATTCTGGATAGCGGTGAGTATAAGGAAGTGCAGGCTGGCGCCTGGAATGCCGGTAACTCCAGAATTCGTTTGTCCTTGAATGACGACAAGACGGCTCGTCGCCCCCAGAGCGAAATTGCCCATGCCATCCAGATTCTGGGTAACGAATACCCGGACTTGCGCGTGATGGTGTTTGAACCTCAGAGCATCAGTACCCAGCGAGGTGGTCTGCCGGTGCAGTTCGTGTTGCAGGCGGGGTCCATCGAAACTTTGCGTACCTTGGTTCCCAAGTTCATGGAAGCGGCTAGCAAGAGCCCCATATTCAGCGTGGTGAACACCAACCTGAAATTTACCAAGCCTGAATTACATATTGAAATCCTGCGAGACAAGGCTGACGAGGAAGGGGTATCCGTAAATGATATAGCCCAGGCCGTTCAGCTTTCTATCAGCGAAAAGAGCTATGGTGAATATTATCGTGAAGGCCGCCAGTACGACGTGATTGGTGCCGTGGGTTATCAGTACCGCAGCTCTCCCCAGAATCTTTCTCTGTTGACGGTGAAGAACCGCAAGGGGGAGGCCGTTAGCCTGGATAACTTCATCACTTATAAGGAACGTTCTGCATCTCCGTCGTTGCCCCGTTACAACCGATTCAGTTCTGCGACCATTCAGGCAGGGCTTGTTCCCGGGATGACCATCGGCGATGGCGTTGAAGAAATGCGCAGAATCGCTAAGGATGTACTGAAGGAATACCCCAACGTGAGCACGACCCTTAGCGGTGCTTCCAAGGAATTCGAGGAAAGTTCTTCGGGATTGTATATCGTGTTCTTGCTGGCTCTGGCGCTGGTGTTCCTGGTGCTGGCGGGTCAGTTTGAAAGTTTCCGCGCTCCCCTGGTGATTTTCTTTACGGTGCCCCTGGCTTTGGCCGGTGCGTTGGCTTGCCTCTACCTGACAGGTCAGACCTTGAATATCTTCAGTGAGATTGCCTTGATTCTGTTGATTGCCCTTGTGACCAAGAACGGCATCCTGATTGTGGAATTTGCAAATCAGATTGCGGCGGCTACCGGATGTACAAAGCTTGAGGCGGCTAGGCAGGCGGCGACCCGCCGCTTCCGCCCAATCCTTATGACGAGCCTTTCTACGGTATTGGGCGCAGTGCCCCTGATCCTCACGGGCACGCCTAGCCGTATCGCAATGGGTATTGCCATTGCGGGCGGTCTCACCTTTGCGACCTTCATGACGCTCTTTGTGGTGCCTGCGGCCTATAGCTACTTCGCCGGCAAGGTGGAGCACGTCAGCTCTACTGACGCAAGTAAGATGGCTTAAAATTATTCAACTAGCTGGAAGACGACTTCACCCTTGCGGCTCATGCCATAGCGTGTGCGGAGAAGCCCTTCCTTGTAGAGGGAGTCGGTCTTCAGTTGCTGAATCTGCACTTTGCGCTTGTCGATCACCATCTGCAGCGAATCAATCTGATGCTGGTAGCTGGCGATCTCGCGGTTGATTCTACGCTGCTGTCTGATGCTGTTCTTTCCGAACATCATCTGGGCCACTACGATGATGGCGAAGATAAACAGTGCGAGAATGACTAAGTGCTTCTTCAAGCTCAAAACTAAAGGCTCCCATTAAAGTAGAACTGCATATTGTCCTTCGTCTGGACCAATCCTGCAATCTCAAGTTCCGTTAATATAGCTAAAATGTTGCCAGTCTTAAAGTTACAATCCGCTTGAATTTCTGAAAAAGTCTTGCGGAATCCGTTGAACTTTGTAAAAATCATGGTGGCCTCCTGGGAAAGCTGGCAGCCGGTGTGGGCGAGATTCTGCAAAGAGGGAGCTTCCTGGCTATGGGCGGTCAAGGGAATTCCTGCCTGCACTCTCAGACTTTCCGGTAAAAAAATTGGCTTTGCCTTCCCGCAGTCCAAATAAAGATTGGGGCCGCAGGCCACTTCGCTGTCAAAATCTCCCGGCACGGCTAATAGCAACTTGCCCTCGCCAAGGCAGTAATCCGCCGTGATCAGGGCCCCGCCCTTGTTCTTGCTCTGTACCAGTACCGTAGCGCGGCTAAGACCGCTGATGATGCGGTTACGGGCCGGAAACATGCCCTTCAGGGAGGCCTGGTCGCCGGCGTACTCGCTAAGGATGGCGCCTCCGGATTCCAGGATGCGGCGGGCCAGGTCGGCGCGTTCTCCGGGGATTCTTGCGTCGATTCCCTGGGCGATGACGGCGATGGTGGGGAGGCCCGCCTCCAGGGCGGCTTCGTGGCAGTAGCTGTCGATGCCTTGAGCAAGCCCCGAGACGATGACCGCCTTGGTGCCTTTCAGGGAATGTACCAGCCTGCGGCAAAGTTCTGGGGCGGAACTGCCTGGACGTCGGGTGCCTACCATGGCAATTCCAATGGAGTCTTTTTCTGGCAGTGCGCCCTTGTAGAATAGACGCTTTGGCCTCAAAGACGATTCGCCCAGCAGTAGCGGAAACAGTTTCGGTTCTAATTCCTGGCTGACGTACTCTTCGGCTTTTCTATTTTTACCCATATGAAGTATTCCTTTCAAGATCTTGTGAATATCATGGCCACCCTCCGCTCGGAAAATGGCTGCCCCTGGGACCGTAAGCAGACGCACCAGTCCCTGCTCCCCTACTTGGTGGAAGAATCCCACGAATATATCGACGCAGCCCAGGCCAACGACAAGGTTCACATGGCCGAGGAACTGGGAGATGTGCTCTTCCAGGTGGTATTCCATTCACAGGTCGCGAAGGACAATGGCGATTTCTGTATCGACGACGTTGTGCAGGGAATCTGCGAAAAAATGGTCCGACGTCATCCTCATGTGTTTGGCGATGCCAAGGTGGATGATGCCTCCGAGGTGACCCGTAGATGGGAACGCATCAAGGCTGCGGAAAAGAACAATCAGGACATGGTCGGCAAGTCCGCTATGGATAAAGTAAGCAAGAGCATGCCCACGCTGGCCCGTGCCCAGGAAATCCAGCGGCGTGCCGCCAAGGTCGGATTTGATTGGGTCGAGGCAGAACCTGTATTCAACAAAGCTGTGGAGGAATTTAGCGAATTCCGTGCCGAAATGCAAGCCTCCTCTGCGGAATGCAACAACATCGACCGCATGGAAGATGAGTTCGGCGATATCTTGTTCAGCCTGGTGAACGTGGCCCGCCATTGCGGCTTCAATGCGGCCCTGGCACTGGAACGGGCCAACACCAAGTTCGAAAAGCGCTTCCGTATCGTGGAACAGATGGCTCGCGACGAAGGCAAGGAAATGAAGGAGGAAACTCCTGAACGTCTGCAGGAATTCTGGCGCGCTGCCAAGAAGGCCACAAAGGTGCAGCCCTAGGCCGCCGATTTAATACAAATTGGAACGTTCTTTTTGGGAATAGGGGTTTAGCAGAAAAAGTTTCCGCTAACCGTTTTGCGAGGTATATTATTATCGTGCTTCCAATCTATTTCTGGTTCTAGAGAAGGGATGCCGGATCGAACCATACGGGTAGGAATAGATAGGAAGCACACTTGTTCTCTTCTAATTCCACTGAGTCCCGCGGGCTTGTCCCGCGGGGCTCTTGTGTATTTATGGGAGGGTGTCGGTAAAACACCCTTCCTTGTGTTGTGTACATGTGAAAAAGTCCCGCGGTTTCCCGCGGGACTTCTTCTAATTCTGAGTTGAACTCAATTAAACGTTTTGACACCTTTGGCGTTCGCAGCTTCGGCTCAGCAATAAAATTGAGTGTTCTTGATTTTACTGCATTCGCCTTGCGTGCTTTTCGCGAGAGCATGGGCTTACGAGAGGTTCTATCCAGCCTTAGCCCATGCGGTCTTACTGTGAGCAAAAGAAAAAGACTGGTGTGAACCAGTCTTTTCCTTTTCGCGAGAGCTAGCGAGGCTTGGGAAGTTCTATCCCATTGTCGAGCTAGCGGTCAAGTTAAGCGCGTGCGCCAGCCTTGTCGCCGTACTTCTTGATGAGTTCTTCCTGGATGTTCTTGGGAACCGGAGAGTACTTGCAGAATTCCATGGTGAATTCTGCCTTACCCTGGGTCATAGAACGCAGGTCAGTTGCGTAGCCGAACATTTCAGACAGCGGAACTTCAGCGGTGATGGTGGTCATGCCCAGTTCTTCGTTAGTACCAGCGATGGTACCACGACGCTGAGAAACGTTACCAACAACGGAACCCTGGAATTCGGTCGGGGTCTGGATTTCAACCTTCATGATCGGTTCGAGGATCTGAGCGCCGGCCTTAGCGAAAGCTTCGCGGAAAGCCATACGAGCAGCAACCTGGAAGGCCATATCAGAGGAGTCAACCGGGTGGAATGCACCATCCTGAACGTCCATTTCGATACCCACAACCGGGAAGCCGATCAAGGAACCTGCTTCCATGCAGCTCTGGAAACCCTTATCGCAGGACGGGATGTATTCCTTAGGAATACGGCCGCCAACGACGGAGTTAACGAAGTTGTAAACCTTTTCGGAGTCGCCTTCGACAGCCATCGGACGCATTTCGCCGACAACCTTAGCGTACTGACCGCTACCACCGGTCTGCTTCTTATGAGTGTAGTCGAACTTGGAAGAACGAGTGATGGTTTCGCGGTATGCAACCTGCGGAGCACCAGTCTGGACGTCAACCTTGTATTCACGACGCATACGTTCGATGTAAACGTCAAGATGAAGTTCGCCCATACCCTTGATGATGGTTTCGCCAGATTCCTTGTTAACTTCAACCTGGAAGGTGGGGTCTTCCTTGGTGAAGCGGTTCAGAGCCTTAGACATGTTGTCCAGGTCGTCACGGTTCTTAGCTTCGATCACCAGTTCGATAACCGGGTTAGGAACGTGCATGGAGGTCATGTTGTAGTGGTTCTTGCCATCGGTAAAGGTAGTACCGGATGCGCAGTCAATACCGAACAGAGCAACGATGTCGCCTGCACCAGCTTCGGTGATATCCACCATTTCATCAGCGTGCATACGAACGAGACGGCCAACGGAAACCTTCTTGGTGGTTGCCATGTTGGTGATCATGTCGCCCTTCTTGATGGTACCCTGGTAAACGCGGATGTAGGTCAGCTGACCATAGCGGTCGTTGACCAGCTTGAATGCGTAGCAAACCAGCGGTTCAGCATCTTCGGACTTCAGGACAACTTCTGCTTCGTTGTTGTCGATGTCCAGAGCCTTGTTTTCAACTTCGGTCGGGTTCGGGAGGTAGTCCACAACACCGTCGAGGAGCTTCTGGATACCAATGTTCTTGTGAGCGGAACCCATGAACACCGGAGTGATTTCGAGAGAAATGGTAGCTTCGCGGATGGTCTTCTTGATGAGATCCTTGTCGATTTCATCAACGCCATACATGCCTTCCATAGCCTTTTCCATGATTTCGTCGTTGTAGTCTGCGCAGCAGTCAACGAGCTTTTCACGGTATTCCTGAGCCTGGTCAACCAGTTCAGCCGGAATTTCCTTTTCGATCATGTCGTCGCCGTTGGCGCCTTCGAAGTAGTAGGCCTTCATTTCAACCAGGTCGACCACACCCTTCAGTTGGTCTTCGAGACCGATAGGAATCTGCATAACGCAGGGCTTGTGGTTCAGCTTTTCCTTGAGCATAACTGCAACGCGGAGCGGATTTGCACCGGAACGGTCGCACTTGTTGACAAACACAACGCGGGGCACATGATAGCGGCGCATCTGGCGGTCAACGGTAATAGACTGAGACTGAACGCCTTCCACGCCGGTAAGAACGAGGATAGCACCGTCAAGCACACGGAGAGAACGTTCAACTTCGATAGTGAAGTCCACGTGCCCCGGGGTATCGATGATGTTGATGGTGTCAGCTTCGCCAGACTTGGTGTGAGTCCAGCTTGCGAAGGTAGCAGCAGACTGAATGGTAATGCCGCGTTCGCGTTCGAGTTCCATGGAGTCCATCGTGGCACCGACGCCGTCCTTACCACGAACTTCGTGGATAGCGTGAATACGCTTGGTGTAGTAGAGGATACGTTCGGTAAGAGTGGTCTTACCGGAGTCGATGTGGGCAGAAATACCAATGTTTCTGTGAGTTGCAATGTTTTTCATTTTTTATTCCACAAATGGAGTTGATGTTATTTGAGTTGCGCGCAAAGATAGAAAAAAAAGGGGGTGGGGTCAAGGGCGGGGTATTTTTGGGACCATTAAACAGCGAAATCCAGGCCTTTTTGACCCGGATTTCTTGAAATTTTTAAAAATAAAAGTTTTTTTATAGGTTTGCGGGACCGACCTGCTAACCCTATATATTAATCTTGGGGCTCGGCAGGTTCTGCATCCTGAACTTCCGGATCCTGGTCCGAAAGGGCCTTGAAGTAGGCAGCAGCCGTTTTTCCCACCTCGTTGGTGTCGTAGAAGGTGTAGGCTCCATTGCCGATGGCGCCGATGGCTGGGATGGCTCGGAGGGCCACTCGACCAAGCATCTTGGTAGAAACTTTCAGACCGATTTTCTGGAGGATCTTTTCCAGAGCGCTGAGGGAAAGCTTTTGCACGATAATGCGACTGCCGGTGCGGACTGCCAGGTCGCGGAGGAGGGAGGCGGCGCTGTGGCGGAAGAGGCACCAGACCATGGCTTCGCGGCTGAGGAGGGCTACCTTGCCATAAGTAGCGGCAATGTCGGAGACCAGCTGGGCCTGTATACGCCAGACGGAGGCAATGTCGGGGATGGAGGTCAGGACTCCGGTAAAGCCAGCGGGGATAGAAAGCGTGGCACTGACGGCTGCTGCCTTGATGGCTGCCTGCTGGGTCAGTTTCTTCACTTTTTCGCCGGGGTCGGCTGTTTCGACATAGAGGGATTCGGGAATCTCGGTAATCAGTTCGAAAAGAAGCTTGGAAAATTTATCCTTAAGCATGTCGGCGGTCTTGTCGTTTATTTCCATAGAGTCCTCTTGAATCCTTCTGGTGCAAAAAAAATGTGAGTGCCCTTGAAATATACAATAGAATTTGAGGATCGTTCATGAAATGCGCAAACATCAGTGTCTTATTTTGCGGAGGTTTTCGTTTCGTTCTACGATTATCGGAATTCTGGAAAGTAATCTAATGGCGGTTTGACAGCGAAGTGGAAAGATTGCTCGTGAAGTGATGATTCTCACGTTTGTGAGAGTTCCCTTTAAGAATTTTCGTTTTGTACGATATATCTAAAAGAATGATTGATAGGACCCTTGTAGACATGATGCAACCTATAAACTGACTTTCAAAAAGGAAGATGGTTCACCCGACAATGCCATGGCAGAAAAGGTTTTTGACTGGTGCCGGAGCGAATACGACTGGTTCCTAGAGTGGGGCGATGCTCCTTTTGGCAGATCTTGATATTGAGAAAAGCTTTAGTAATTGTCCCGATGTTAAGGGGATGAAATTCCTTGGGATTATATTCGGGGCCTTAGAAAAGCCGATTTTCCTTGAAGAATGGGAAAAAGGTGCGAGGCCTGCTGCCAAGAAACCTGCAGAAAAGAAGGTGACAGCGAAAAAGGCAACAGCAAAGAAATCGACTGCTGCGAAACCAAAAAACGCAAAAAAGAAATAATGGCTTAAACTGAAAAATCTCCGCCTCACTGGGGCGGAGATTTTTTTGAATGTCTCGTTTTCGGATCTATTTATTGATGGACTAGAACAATACCTTGGCCAGGCCTCCGGCTAATCCAGGAAGTGTATAGCGCAGAGTCTTATCGCCCAGCCAGTATTCCAGGGCTTCATCAATCCACTGTCGTTCGCTGGTAATCTTGCGGATCACGATGTCGGTACCTTTATCGGTATCATCAAAGTAATAGTAACCGCGGAACTTGATTGGGAAGATTTCTCCATGGAGCAACACGGAAACGTCTGCAGTTCCTTTGTCTGAATCTATAGACACGGACTGGACATCACCGAACTTCTTGACTAGTTCGTGATTCTTGACGAAGGCTACCACAGCTTTGTCGCGGAGATTACTGAGCAGAGACATTGTTGTGAAGAGTGAATAGTGAACAGTGAATAGTTGTGAGCGATGAGTAATGAGCTGTGAGCTAAAGTTAGGCGCCTTTGTCGCGATTATCTAGCTGAAAGGAGCCGAAGGCTCCGTCCTCATACCTCGCGCCTCACACCTTTTCGATTAGCGGGGGAGGGTCAGAATTTCGATGCCGTCCTTGGTCTTGACCACGGTGTGTTCCCACTGGGCGCTGAGGGTGCCATCGCGGGTCACTGCAGTCCAACCGTCAGACAGAGTCTTGGTGCCGGGCTTGCCTGCGTTCAGCATGGGCTCGACGGTGAACACGTTGCCGGGTTCAATGAAACTGGTCAGTTCGTTGTTGCGGAAGTGGAACACCAGGGGCTCTTCGTGGAAACCACGGCCGATACCATGACCGCAGTAGTCTTGAACTACGCTGAAACCGTGTTCGTCGGCAATGTCATTGATGGCGTAACCGATGTCGTTCCAGCGGGCACCCTGTTCGCCTGCAACGCGGATGCCTTCTTCCATGGCGAACTTGGCGGTGTCCACCAGTTCCTGTGCTAGCTTGCTGACCTTGCCTACGGTAAACATGGCGGAAGTGTCGCCGTGATAACCTTGGAGGATGGTGGTGATGTCGATGTTTACGATGTCGCCTTCCTTAAGGATGGTCTTGGCGTCGGGGATGCCGTGGCAGATAACTTCATTGATACTGATGCAGGCATAGCGGGGGTAACCGTGGTAACCCTTACAGGCGGAAATGCCCTTGTGCTGACGGGTGTAATCACCGATGAATTCATCGATTTCCAGGGTGCAGACACCGGGCTTGCACATTTCGCCTGCGCGAATCAGGGTTTCAGCTGCCAGAGCGCCTGCGTCGCGGATCAGTTCAATTTCTCTTGCGTTCTTTACTTTAATCTTAGCCATTTTGAGGTGTGAGCTCGCGCTTCGCGCTTTGAGGTATGAGGTCGCTCGCGTTGCTCGCTTTGAGGTGAGATTTTAAGGAACTATGTGGTAGAGTTTTTGGATATACCTCAGAGGCTCCTTTAGGAGCCGACCTCATACCTCATAGCCCAAGACCTATTTTTTCCAAACATACCGGTCCAGCAGGTAGGCTAGGAGCATCTGCTGATCCTGGGTTCCGTTAGCCAGTTCCCTGGCCAGGGGGATGAAGTGGCTGATGCGTTCCTTGGCCTTCTGTCCACCGAAGTGCTTGCTAACCTCTTGCAGTTGCTTGAGGGTGCGTTCGCCAACCTTCTTGGCGATGGCTTCGTTGGTCAGAGGTTCCTGCTTGATGAAATTGATACCGAAGTCTGCTGCAGTCTTCTTGATTTCAATTTCTTCCACCGGGGTAATCAGGGAAATGCAGACACCGCTACGGCCTGCACGGGCGGTACGTCCACTACGGTGTACGTACACTTCGTGATCATCGGGATGATCGTAAACGATTACGTGGGTAACATGGTCCACGTCAATACCGCGGGCGGCAACGTCTGTACAAATCAAGATGCGCAATTTCTTTTCGCGGAAGGCGTTTAGGGTCTTTTCGCGGAGAGACTGGCTAACGTCGCCAGACAACGCGCCAACGTTAAAACCGTAACCGGAAAGAACCTGTTCCAGATAGCTGACGTCGCATTTCTTGTTGCAGAAAATCATGCAACTTTCGGGGTTCTCATATTCCAGAACCTTGATGGTCATGGAATCCTTATCCATTACGTCGCAGGAATACCAGCGGTGTTCAAGATTGTTTGCGATAACCTTGTCATAAGACAGAGAAAGGAACTCTGCGGAGGGTCGCTGGAATTCGCGGGCCAGGCTCTTGACTGTCTGGGGAATGGTGGCACTGAACATGGTACAGGCCAACTGCTTGGGAAGATACTTGCGGATCTTCTGCATGTCGGGGTAGAAACCCATGGAAAGCATTTCGTCGGCTTCGTCCAGAACCAAGTCGCGGATGTCCAAAAAGTCTACGTTACCGCGCTGCACATGGTCCATCAGACGGCCCGGTGTGGCTACGATAATATGCACGCCTTCCTTAAGAGCCTTCAGCTGGGGTTCGTAAGAAACGCCACCGAAGATGGCTACAGACTTGATGCCTGTCCCTGCAGAAAGTTTCTGAACTTCGTCCTGCACCTGAATTGCCAATTCGCGGGTGGGCACCAGAATCAATGCCTGGGGAAACAGGTGGTCACGAACGATGACCTGCAAAAGGGGCAGCACGTATGCGCCGGTCTTGCCGGAACCTGTCTTGGACTGCACCAGCATATCGCGGGCGGCCAGCATATAGGGCATGGTCTTACGCTGGACGGGCATCAGGTCGGTCCAGCCGTGGCTTGCGAGAATGGCCTTCTGTTCGGCCGGCAGCATGTCAAAAGTATAGTCGGGGAGCTTGTGCTCGGGCTCAATAATATTAATCGGAGTCAAAAACGGATTGACTTTTGTTTCCTTGGAAACGTTTTCTTCTTTTACTTCTTCGCTCATAATGAGCGCAAAGTTAGAAAATTTTGTTCCAGTGGTATTCAATACCGAAGCTGATGAACCAGTCTACAGTGGATGCGCCAACTGTTGTGGGCTCCGCCGCAGCCTCGGGAGAGGGGTCTGTGTAGACATCGCGTCCGCGGCTAGAAATTCCTGTACGGACACTAAATCCATAATGGTCGAGGAATACGAATTGCCCGCCAAAACCTAGTAGGGCTCCCTTATAGGCGTCTTCAAACTTGACTCGGGATTCGTAAGATCTAGAAGGCTTGCTGACCGTATTCTTGACCGCGATATCTTCGGAGTAGAAACTGTATTGGAAACCCAGGAAGGCAAAACTGTGAATGTCGAGCCATTTGAAAGGATCGAAGGATTTAGAAAACATGACGTTTAGACCGACTTCGTGTTGCGTAAAGTCCCAGTGGTCCAACTCGTTATATATGGTATCCCTATCATCTGTTTTTGCGGCGTGTTTGGAATAACGATAGAATATTTCGCCGCCGATAAAGCCGTACCAAGTTCCGCCTGCGTACAAAGTAAATAATGGTGTGGAGTCGTCAATGAAATTCCACAGAGAAACGGAATCCTTGGTGGTGCGGTAATTGTGAATGCGACTTCTTGTGTGGCTGTTGTACCAGCTGTCCGGAGTAAAGGGAATTTGGGCCTGGGCGTAACCGGCTGAAATACCGGCCCATGCTCTGAAATCGGGAACTTCCTTGTAGAAGTCATCGGGTTCGGTTAGCTTCTTGGCCCGTTCTTCCTTGCTGAGCCTGCGGGTTGTATTGCGGTCGAAAAAGGTGCCTGCAATGTCGTCGCCAAGGGCGATCTTGTCGGCTTTCTTTGGTACTGTTCCCGCAGATCTTGGTTCAGAAGAGGTCTCGTCAAAAATGGCAATCAGGAGCTCGCTACCCTTGTCCGAAATGAACATGACGATCTTGTCTTCGACAGACTGAATCTTTGCACTCATGGAAGGGTGTCGTGCCTTGAGGTGGCCCGACGTTAGACCCGGCTCGATGTTGGCGCTGAGCCAGCTTCCGTAACGGACCGCGATAGAGTCTCGTTCCCATTCGCCTAGGGTACGGCATTTGGGTTCGCCGATGCCCATGTTGGTTCTGCGGAGGGAAAGGCAGAACTCCTTGGGGTCGATGGGAAGTTCCTTATCGATGTTCCAGATAAGAATGTCTGCATTCTGCCAGAGGGTCCACCTGGAATCGAAGTAGACGTTGCCTGCATTGGCGATGGTTATGAAGACGAATAACAGCAAACCGATTAAAGAACGGAAGGACTTCATTTATCCACTCCCGTATAAAGGTTGCTGCGAATCTGTCGCACGGAGGCTCGAACAAGAAGCTCCAGGTCCTGCAAACTGAACTTGACAATGGAGTGCTGAATTTCATCGACGGCGCTAAACAGCGGACGTTGCTTCAGATTGTCCCATAAAGTGTAGGATACGATGGCGCTGATATTCTGGACTACGGATTTTTCCTGACTTTCATTGTGGATCAGGGCGTAATCAAAGTAGTCTTCCCGCTTCAGGTCGGTTCCGACGATAACTTCATGAATCATTAAAATCTCGGGCGGCACTTTGCCTGCGCTGTCCTTGACGACGACTCCCTGTTCAGGAAGTTTGCCCTTCATGAAAATGCGGTCGTCCAGTTTCTGACTTTCTTCGGGGAAGCCGGCGAGGACTTTTTCCGAAAGGACATTCAGCTTGCTATATCCGCCGCGAAGTTCGTCCAGCATAATCTGGGCGCAGAATTCCGTTGACTTGATCTGGGTGCTGTCTCCAAAGTCAAGTCGCTTGGCAAACCAGCTGGTGCGTGTCAGGACAAATGCGTCCTGTACGCCGGCAACGGCCAGTTCCCCGTAGGGGGCCTTATGGTATGCGGGATGAGACTTGGTCCAATGATAACTTTGGCTGCACCCAACAAGAGTGCAAACCAGAATAGCTATCGTCAGAACAAGAACATTTCTCATAGCGATATTAGCGTAAAGCGTAAAGGTTAAAGTGTAAAGAAAAGGCGATTTCTAATCGCTAACGCATAATGTTGAACTTTTTCAAAAGATACTCATTT
>NZ_MWQG01000030.1:0-39811 GCF_002210365.1 Fibrobacter sp. UWH1 | reverse complement strand
TAAGTAAGATTGAGTTATATTTGGATGAGTATGTCAGCCGCAAGGCATTGGAGGAGCTGAAGATGGCTTTCCAGAGTATTGGACAAAGGCTTGGCTTTGTGAGCGCCGGAGACGAATACCGCGCCCTTGAACGCAAGGTTCGCAGGATGGAGTCGGCAAGCAAGGCAAAAGATGCGAAACTGGCCAATCAGACCAAAGCTCTTGCCGATAATGCGGCTGAAATTGCTGCTCTCAAGGCAGAAATCGAACGGCTTAAGAGTGGCAAATAGCTGCTGCAAGCATTTCGCATAACGTCAGGACCCCTCGCGGGTCCTTTTTTTATTGTATAAAATGAAAACCCCCAGCCGGAGGGTTCCTTTTTTGTTTTTGGGATGAAAAAAATCAAAAAAAACGGGAGTGTCGTCTTGAAAAAGTCGTGTTATATAGCAGGTGGAAAATTCACTCCGCCTCAACTGCTATTTGGCATTTGAACAAGAATAAAGAGTAACATGACACGAGAAGAATTTGCCGAACTTTTGAAAAAATTGAGGGTGGCGAATGAAAATGGGGCAAGACCCGAGGATCTTGATAACATCTTTCAGCCTTATGCTGACCGGAATGTGTATATCTACAACGATGCTTGCATCAAGAAAATTCTAGCAAGCAATGAAAATCTTGACTTGACCACGGATCTGGTGAATGCAGCTCTTAATTTGCAAGGCGAAGAACGTATAGAGAATCCGACACTCACGAATCCTTACATTCCCGGAGAACTTGGCTTTAAGAACGTTGAACCTGATGTTTTGCTGCGGAAAGTTCATCCTGTATATTGCGGAACAAAGCCTCCTGATGATATCATCTCAGTGGAGGTTCAGCACAATGGTAGCTCGATTTTTAGCGATCGGTTGATGCTTTATGTTGCCCGTCATACAAGCCGTATGGTGCCCCCAAACGACATGCGTCCGCTGGACAACTTGAATCTAATTAGCTTTCAACTTTTCGATACGTACCCGTGGAAAGTTTGCAAGGATTACCGTTATACAATCCAGATGCGGACTCAGAACGATCTCGTGTATTTCAGTAAACAGACAATCACCCTCGTGGAGGTGAAAAAGTTCTTGAAACACGCTGAGTACTTCAAGGATGACCATAGTCGGCTGGCTCAGTGGCTTCGTGCTATTGACGCTTTGAATAGGGAAGAATCTGCGGCCTTTGCAAGGTATGAAAAAAATTACCACCGAATTTTATTGCATAAAAAAGACCCGACTTCAATGAGGCCGGGCTTTTTCAAGATTCTCGAAACTTAGGCGTTCTTCTTGTTTTCAACATCGAAGTTGAGGCCGAACTCGCCTTCGTATTCCGGAACATCGGGACCCTCACCAGAGCCTGCAAGCAGGGAAGATTCAAACTTCATGTCGACGATGGTCATTTTCGGTGCGACGTATTCTTTCATTTCCATTTTCCTATTCCCTTATTTGATAATGACCTTTTGGCCCTTGTTGTAATATGTTCCCTTGACTGTGGGCTTCTTGTTCATCATGCGGCCCTTCATGTCAAACCACTTGTTTTCGTCCATGGAAATTTCACCGGTTGTGGTGTTCATGGTGCCGATGGCGGTTGTTGATCCGTCGCCATCAATAAACTTGACGGTGATGGTTTCTGGAAGATCTTCTTCTGCGATTTCGGCGCCGGCTGCAGCCTTGGCAAGAACGCCTGCGCTGTTGTACTTGAGGTAGGCGCGCATGGGCGGAACAGTTGCTCCTGTACCCGCCTTTATGAACTGGCCTGCGGTAATATTGTCTCCTTGAGAATTTGCGGCGAAGCCATAGACGCCTTTCTTTGTATTTTCGTCAAAGGAGATCTTTTCGTAGGTGCCCATAAGTTTCCAAATGCCAGGAGCGTTTGACTCGAAGGGAAGGGAGGCTATGCCGCTGGATGTGTTTAAAACGTAACTACAGGATCCGTTCCATTGGTTCGTTGCGCGGAAATGAATGTTTTCTTGTGCAGCTATTGCGAAGTATGGCGTATTAGCTTTAAGTTCGTTATCTTGTGAGTTTCCCTCTATGTAAATGGTCCAGTCTTCGCCATTTTTTCCCAGGTACAATGCTTTGTAAAAAGCTGCTCCTTCATAACATCCATATGTGGCGTCGAAAGGAAGGACTATTGTTGTGGCTGCTAAAGGGGCATTCCAAGCGTTGCCGATTACAAATTCCCTATTGTAAGCAATAGAGTCTACAACGACGTCTTCAGGAATATCCAGCGTCTGCAGTCTTGCATCGCTCTTGCCGTCGATACAGGCTGTTCTTACATACTGTGCATCACCGTTGTCATCAAAAACAGGGTTTCCTTCGGCGTCTTTCACGAGTACATTTTTAACTTCAAAAATGCCATCGCCATCCTGGAAACATTCTACATCTTCGATAACGTCCATTGATGCGGAGAGCAAGTCGGAGTCGTCAGCTGCGGGTGCAAAGGACAATCCCGGTGCGGCCTTTGCCAAAACACCATTGCTGTTGTAAACTAAATAAGCGCGAAGGGGCGGAACGCTAGCGTCTGCACCAGCCTTCTTAAATTCACCAATCTTTCCTTTTGTTTTTTCGCCTACAAAACCATAGGAATTCTTACGTTCTGTATCGTTCGCGTCCCAGGTCTTTGTGGTGTAAACACCCCTGAATTCCCAGGTTCCGTTTAAACCAGTGGGTGCCTTGGGATCCGGGTCTGCTGAATAATTGGTAGAGGCTGCACCATCAGTAGTTTTCAGGTCAAATGTACAACTATTTCCGCCCAGTTTGAAATATAATCCGTTACTATCCTCTTCACTAAATTCAATTAGGTAAGGATGGTTTGCTTCAAATCCGGCGGAAGAGGTTACAATTGGATTTGTAAGTACAGTCCAATTTGTTTTTGTGTTTATATAAATTTTTCGAATATTGCTTAAGTTCGCGCCGGTAGCTGTCGGTTTGCATCCTTGAGATGGATATACGGGCAATACAATAGTTTGTTTTGCGGATGTAGCAGAATTTTTTCTGAAGTAATAAACAGAGTCCACGGTTTCAGTTTCTGTAATTACTACTGGATCGTTGTGGTTGGGGCCGTCGGCATCGATAACAGCGAAGCATTTAGAACCAGCCTTCTGGATAGAAATAGGTCCGTACTGTTTCGGAGTGTCAGTACAGGTGGTGGCAGCCTGGGCGACGGAGAATGCTCCGGCGATAGCAACTGCTGCTGAAATTTTTAGGGTACGTATCATGTTGTTCCCACTTCTTAGGTAAAATTCAGTTCCAAATTTAGTTAAGTGGTCTCTTGGTGTCACTAAAAAAAAGTCGCAATAGATTGGAATATAGGGGAAAAAGGTGTTTTTTTTTAGGAGTGTAAAATTTTTATAAAAATCGTAGTGATGAATATCACAAGGGGGTTGGAAAAAAATTTACAGCTTATAATCCGTATTTTTATTTTTGTAACAAAATAAACCAGGTGGAAACATTATGTTAATAAAATGGACTCCCACTGCAGAAGTAAATATGGTTAAAAATTCTCGTGGCTGTTATCAGATTAGAGCGGCTGCGGATCTTTATCGCCTCAATTCTATAAAGACCGTTGATCCTTCTGTTGGTGGCGAAGTGATTGACCCGGAAGAAGAAACCTTCCAATCGTGGTTCCTTCTACAGCAAGCAAGTAATCGTCAAGTAAGGAGTGAAAAATGAATATTAACGAAAATATCGAAAAGAAAGAATACGTCCTCCTCAAATGACCGTTTTGAAGATGGACGGTGTTGCGACTCCGCTCTGTTGTTCTGATAATTGCGGTTATGGTTCCCAGTCGCTTAATGATGAAGGTGAATCCCTGGATTAACTTTCGTTCTATCGATACGAGAACGTTCTTGTAACACTCTAGTCGAAGCAGAACAAATACAGCGTTAAAAAATCCCGCAGAGCCTGCGGGATTTTTTTGTATCCTTCACGAAAAAGTCGGGGCGATTTCCTTATTTCGGGGGCGACTTTTTTCCCAGCACTCACGAATAAATGTTGGTTTTAAATAGGGAAGAATTTTGGGGATTGTTTTCGCTTAACCGCGGTAGAACGTGAAGGACTTGCCGGGAACTTTCTTGCTTTCGTAAGTGCAAGCGTCCGCCTGCTTGTAAAGCTCATCGAAGTTTGCTTCGCCGCCCTTTGCGATAGTTGCACCTAGGCTTACAGAAATGCGATAATCTTCAAGGCCCTTCACCTGGGTGTTTTCCAGCGTATTAAAGAATCTCTGGATAACCCTTGCGCCCAGTTCCTCGGTAGTGATATCCTTGGCGAAAAGCACAAATTCGTCACCGCCCAAGCGCATCAGAATGTCGTTGTCGCGGAAAGCCTTGCGCAGTGCCTTTGCGGTAGCGATAATCACCTCGTCGCCAGCCTGATGCCCCAGCGTATCATTCACCTGCTTGAACTTGTCGATGTCGAAAAGGCAGAACATACCATCCACCTTGTTGAACAATTTTTCCTTGATCTTGGTGGATCCGGCCTGGCGGTTGAACAATCCCGTCATGGCGTCGGTTTCTGCCATGGAAGTCAAGTGTGCTTCGCGGTTCTTCTGTTCGTCGATATTTTCAACCACATAGATGACGCGGTGCAGAACTTCTTCTTCGCTATCTTTCACGGCGATGAAACGTGCGCGGCACCATCCGAAATGTTTTCCCAAAAATTCGTGGGTGATGGTGTTCTTGTCCTTCAGTCGATCCTTCAGGGTGGTCATGTCGGTAAAGGCGAGAACCTCTTCCAAGTAGTCGGGATCCGTGGTGGCTTCCATCACTTTTTTGACGCAAACGGTAAAATTCTTTTCGGTGGGCAGGGAGTCCTGGATAAACTGGTTGGTTCGCATCATGGTGAACTCGTCGGTATCCATGTCGACCTGCGCCATAGAAATGTAGATGTTGGCCATGGACTTCCACTGCAACAACTGCATCTTGCGTTCCTTACTGTTGGCCAGGTTTTCGCGATGCTCAAAAACAAAACGCTCCAGCAAGGCCTTTTTCACGCAGCAGCCCAGGAATATACCCACGCAAGAGAAAATGGTCGAATTGACAATTTCCTGCATGCGGATTGCGGCGGGTTTTATGTCGGTGCCGTAATAGAGGGCGATAAACGATAGGGCGACAACGATGGTAAGGACTGTTACTCGGAAAGGCCTTGTGGCGAAAAGTTGAGGTACGATCAGGTACATGCCGAATAGGGTAATGGTCAACTGTTCCGGGGAATTGACGAACGTCAGGAACATGCCTGCGGCATAAAGCGCACACTCGAACGCAAATTCCAATGAGTGCAGAAGTTGTGGGAATCTGGGCACGAGCAACTTGTTGGCCAGAAAGATCACTATGGACAGAACCAGGGCTGCGATGTAACCCGTGGCCTTCTGCGAAATACCGTTGATGTCTGCTGAAAGTGCAGCCGCGGTCGCCGCTGCGAAAGCTGCCATGGAAAGCAACGAAAACGCATTTAGGGTTCTGCGGTTTCTGCTATCGATGGCCTCCTGGGAGGCTCGAAGCTCCTGGGGATTCATATGCGCATTTACGAGAAAACTCTTGATTTCTGTAAACATAAGACACCAAACTTTTTTTAAAGGCTATGAAAAAGATAGGAATAAATCAATGAAAAAGTGTAAGTTTTTTGTAAGTGCCTTGAAAAAATATGTTTTTTATTATGGACATCAAAAATCAAGTGCTAAATGTGATAGAACATACAGAAAAAGCAGGCCGAATATTGCCATATATATGGTAAAACCTAAATTTGGGACGAAAAGTTTTTAGGTCGTAAAGAACATAGCCCAATTTTAAAATATTGAAAATTTTTTTCTGTTTTTTTAAATTTACCCTGGTTTGGTAATGTTATCAAAGGGAGTCTTAAGAATGAAACGTTTGTTCCTTTCTCTGTTTGCAGGCGCGCTGGCCGTGTCCGCTTTTGCAGTAGATGTGGATGGAAGCCCGTTGGCTGAGCTGAATAAGCTTGCTGAAGGCAGTGTGAAGTTTGATAGCGTGAATGGCAAGTTGGTGGCTACCGTTCTTGAAGCTCAAAGAACTTTCAACATTAGTAAAGATGTTGTGGTGGATTCTGTAAAATTGGGACGTAAGTTTCAAAATGGTGTTTCCGCAACCGTTATGCTGCCTTTTAAGATTGCTCCGGGTAATGTTTCCGGTGCGACATTCAACAGGTTGGCTAGTGTAGATGTTGATAACGCAAGGGTTGGCTTGTATAGAGAAGATCAGTTTGTTTTTTCTTATGCGGCTTATATCGTTGTGCCTGAGGGTGAAACGATCTCTTTCAACGAATCTCCCGTAACATTATTGGCTACCGTTGATACAAATACTGCTGGCAATGCCTGGAATAATCCGTGTGCAAATAACGGCGGATGGCGAATGATGGGAACCACGACCCTTAAGGGCTGGAAGAATGGCGGCAAGTATGAGGACGAAATTGGCAAGGTGTATGGATTCGCTGGCTTTGCTCTTTCTGAAGCCGATGCTCAGAATTATGTGGATGGCGCAGGTTCTGTCCAAGTTGGCCAGTTTATAAAGGTCAAGTCCGGTGTCGCTGTGGATCCGATGCGCGGATACATGATGCAGGGTGAATGCGGTGATGGTCGCGCTCAAAACAAGCCTGCCGTTCCTGGCAGCGAGCCGCTTTTTGCTCCGGCTGTTTCTGTTGAAGACCTGCCCGAAACCTTCTCTGTTTATATCGTGAATCCGTCCGTTCCTGGCGCAGGTTCCGATGAAAACGGTGACGAAGACGTCACTGCAATCAAGACTGTCAAGACTACTGCAGCTTCCAAGGCTGGTCGCTGGCATGATGCCGCTGGCCGTAGCCTGAATACGCCTAAGGCTCATGGCGTTTACGTTAACGACCGCACACCGGTAATGGTCAAGTAGGGGGAATCATGAACGTGAAAATCGAAAAGAAAGAATACGAAGCTCCCCAGATGACTGTGGTGGATGTTCAGACTGCGGCTCCCTTGCTGAGTGCCAGTCAGAGTGATCCTGCAGATGATGAAGGTTGGGACTCTTTCAAGAGGTTGAATTAGTCAAAATCCAAAAACATTGCAGTTTCCGCAAAACGGAATTTTGCAAATTTTAAAAACGGAGTGCCTTTCCTGCGAAGGAAAAGGGCTCTGCCAAGCAAAATCCCGCCTTCTCAAAGGCGGGATTTTGCTTTGTCAAGAAATTTTGTGCTTTCCGTGAAACGGAATTCCGCTCTGTCGAAAAAATTTGCACTTTCCGTGAGACGTAATTCCGCTCTGCCGTAAAATGTTGCACTTTCACTGCGGTGGAAAAACGCTCTGCACGAAAAAAATGCACTCATTCCCTCAGGGAAAAGTGCTCTGCATTCGAAAAAAGTGGCAAGGATGTGAGGGGAATGGGCTCTGCCATACAAAGGAATAAATTTTTTTTTGCGATAAAATTGGCTTTTTTGAACGAAAAATGCAGATTTTGGAAAAATGTTCAAAAAAATCCTGAAATTCTTGGTCTGGAAAAAACGAACTTTGTAGTTTATGCTTGTCTCAACAAACGAACGTTATGTTGATAACGTAAAAATAAAGAGGTAAAAATATGAATGAATTCAAGAAGATCAAGAACATCCATTATAAAACCATGCGCAACGATGAGTTCAAGGGAATTCACAGCGCGGGCGTGCAGTTCGCCAAGGAGTTGACTGCCCAGCAGATGCTACCCCTGGTCAGGGACTACGAGTTGGCTTACAATGAGTTCAGCAGATACATGGACAAGAATGCAGACGAATCAGTTGGCCATGTGGCCAGCTTGCTGCACGAGGAACGACGCAACCTGTTCTCTAAGTGCCGCAAGGCGGCCAGCGTGGCTTCGGACTATCCTAACGAGGGTGCCGCAGAAGCCGGGGCCAAGGTGTGGAAGATATTTGAACATTCGAATATGTCTCGCTTGAACCAGGTGCAGATGACGGGCTACGTGGATGACGTCGTGAACGGCCTGCGGGGCCTTGGCGAAGATGTGCTGAACGCCTGCGGTTTCAAGACCTGGGTGGATCGCCTTGACGAAGCCAACAAGAACTTCGAAAGGGCTGCCATGGATCGTAATGCGGAAAATGGCCAGCGGGAACATGAGTGTGGCCTCAAGCTTCGCCGCAAGTGCTCCCTGGCTTTTGAACTGGTTGCGTTCCAGGCTGTGGTTCTTGCTGCGCAGGGGGATGCTTCCTGTGACAAGTTCATCGATTCCGTGAACGATGCGGTCAAGACCAAGCTGGCTCAGGTCGATAGCCGACGAACCCGCGGCAAGACGGCCAAGCTGGCTGACGACTCGGTAACTGAAAATCCGGCTACCGAGGAGATAAAGGAACATGCTGCATAAAAACTCCTTAATCGGAACACATTTTAACCCCGACCTTCAGAAAGGCCGGGAATTTTTTTTGCTTTTTGTTATTTTTCAGCGCTGGAGAAAATTTTAAGAAGGAATTTTGGCTTATGAAAAAGTTTATAGCCTTTACTTTTGCGTCTCGCGGTTCTTTCTGTAACAATGCACTTCGTCTCTTCTGGAATGTAGCCAGGATTGCGGTTATGGCTTCCAGTCGCTTAATGATGAAGGTGAGTCTTTGGACTAATTAACAGACTTAAATATCGTCGTTCTACAAACATTCAAAATCTCCCCGGCAGCTTGAAAAACGCAACCCGGGGATTTTTTATATTTCCTAGCGTAAATAAAAGAGGTTTTAAATATGGATAAGATTTATCGTTCTGGCATTGGTTTTGACGTTCACAAGTTGGTGGAAGGCCGCAAGTGCATTATCGGCGGCGTAGACATTCCCTACGAAAAGGGTTTGCTGGGCCATAGCGATGCCGACGTGCTGCTCCACGCCATTAGCGACGCCCTGCTGGGTGCCGCAGGCCTGGGCGACATCGGAACCTACTTCCCGGACACCGACCCTGCCTTCAAGGGTGCCGACAGTCTGGAGCTCTTGCGCAAGGTGGGTGAGGAAGTGGCGAAGGCTGGCTACGACATCATCAATATCGACGCCATTGTCATGTGCGAACGCCCCAAGGTGAACCCCCACAAGGACCAGATGAAGGCAAACATCGCCCGCGTGCTGAACCTCGACGTAAAGCAGATCGGCATCAAGGGCACCACCACCGAAAAGTTGGGCTTTACTGGCCGCGGTGAAGGCATTGCCAGCCAGGCTGTTGCCATGGTCCGTTCCAAATAAGCACATGTTTTTCTATATTTAGCCGCACTTGATACAAACAGAAAACTACGCCGTGAGCCCGGACTAGCAGAACTACTGTGAAAGCGCTCTTGCGAATGCGAATCCGCTTGTACGATCCGATAACGGCGCAAAACTCGGCCCTGTGGATGGGCTAGATAGGAAAATATATGCCCGCTGTGGACATGAAACTCGCTGTGCTCACCCTTCTTGGGTGTCTTGCACTTTTGATGTTCGGTATGAAGACCATGTCTGAAGGTCTTCAGAAACTCACCGGAAACACTCTGCGTACCATGCTGGGTACCATGACTAAACACCGCGTAATGGGTGTGGCCACCGGTACCGCAGTCACTGCCACCATCCAGTCTTCTACCGCTACTACCGTGCTCACCGTGAGCTTCGTTAATGCTGGTCTGCTTACTTTGAAGCAGGCCATTTCTATTATCATGGGCGCCAACATCGGTACCACCATCTCTGGTTGGATCATGGTGCTGGGGTTCAAGTTCGACATGCTCTACCTGGTTTACCCCTGCTTTGTGCTGGGTATCATCATGAGCTACTCCAAGAAGAACGGGACCAAGAGCTTTAGTGAATTCCTGTTCGGCTTGGCCTTCATGCTGTTCGCCATTACCACCCTGCGAACCACGGGTGCCTCTATGCACCTGGGCGACATCCCGGCGGTGCAGAGCTTTGTGCAGTCCTGCGGCCAGTGGGGCTTTGCCAGCACCTTGCTGTTCTTGCTGATCGGTAGCATTATGACCATGTGTGTGCAGTCTTCTGCCGCAGTCATGGCCATCACCTTGATCCTCTGCTCCAGCGGCGCTCTCGAAATTTACCAGGGTATCGCTCTGGTGATGGGCGAGAACATCGGTACCACCGTCACTTCTAACGTGGTTGCCCTCAGTGCTTCGACCCAGGCTCGCCGTGCGGCCCTTGCCCATATGCTGTTTAACTTGTTCGGTGTGGTGTGGGTGCTCTGCGTGTTCCATCCCTTCATCAACTTGGTTTGCAGCCTGGTGGGTTTCGATCCTTCTATCAAGCCTTCTACTCCCGAAGAAGTCAAGGCCGCCCAGGATGGCGTTACCTTTGCGGTGGCAGGCTTCCATACCATGTTTAACGTGTGCAACGTGCTGATCCTGATCTGGTTCATCCAGCCCATGGAAAAGCTCATCTGCAAGATTATCAAGGACAAGGCCGACGACGACGAATTCCGTCTGAAGTTCATTACCGGCGGTATCCTCAGCACCGCAGAACTTTCTCTGTTCGAAGCCCGCAAGGAAATCGTGCTGTTCGCCCAGCGCTGCAAGAAGATGTTCAATATGGTGCCCGACCTTCTGACTACCAAGGACGAAAACGAGTTTACCAAGATCTTCAGCCGCATCGAAAAGTATGAAGGCATCAGTGACAGCATGGAAGTGGAAATCGCCAAGTACCTGAACCAGGTCAGCGAAGGCCGACTCTCCCTTGAAAGTAAGAGCAACATCCGTTCCATGCTCCGTGAAATTTCTGAAATGGAAAGTATCGGCGACGCCTGCTACAACATGGCCCGCGCCATCAACCACAAGTTCCGTAGCAAGGACGACTTTACCGAAGATCAGTACAAGCACATCAACCACATGATTGAACTGTGCAATGTGGCTCTGGACTATATGATCGAGGTGGAAGAGGGCAAGCCCGGTGCCGACTATAACCGTTCCCGCAATGTGGAAAATGAAATCAACAATTACCGCAAGAGCCTGAAGGAACGCAACGTAGTGGACATCAACGACAAGAAGTATGATTACCAGATGTCGGTGCACTACATGGATGTGGTGAATGCCTGTGAACACCTGGGCGACTACGTGATCAACGTGGTAGAAGCCCACGTGAACAAGAAGCAGACTTCCTAATTCAATCTTCTAGACGAAAATAGGCCCTGTTTGCGGTCTAGATTGGAGAGTCCCCTCCGGGGGACTTTTTTTTTGTTTATATTTCGTGATGTAAGATTTTTGTAATTTGCCGCATTTTTATAGAGGTGAGAAATGGCTGACAGTTCCGAGATTCTTGAGCAGGTTTTTGAGCATTCGAACCAGATTATTATCGTGTGCGATTATGTGACTCACGAGATTCTGTATGCGAACCCTGTTGCACGAAGCCTGGCCTTTATTCCCGGAGCCTCTGTGTCGGGGGCGGTCTGCCATAAGTATCTGGTGGGTCTGGATAACCCCTGCCCGTTCTGTCTGCTGGAAAAGATGGATGGCGAAAAGATCAAGGAAGACGAACTTGAAGTGGGCAAGCGCGTGCTGTCGCAGAAGTTCGTGGTTTCGGAATGGAAGGGACGCAAGGTCTTTATCGAGTACGCCTGGGACATTACCAACATCCGCCGTACCGAGAAGCTTTATGAAAGCCAGGTGAGCCTGCTGTTCGCTTCCATTCCCGATGCGTTTGGAATTTTCCACATGGATGTAACCGATAACGTGGTGCTTGGCCTGAACGGGAAGTCCCGCTCTGTAGAAAGCTTTAGGAACTGCCGTTCCGTAGACCAGTTGATTGCTTACATGGGACGTTTTATTCCCGATGAGGCGTCACAGATCCGCTTTGTGCAGAACTATTCTTGCGAAAAACTGCAGAAGTTCTTTGTAGACGGTAATATTTCCTTTGACCAGGAATACAACATTATTGTGGACGAGGTCTTGTCGCCTTGCCGTATTCATGTCCGTTTGCTGATGAATCCCAGAAATTCACACCTGGAATGCATCCTGTATGGCCTGGATATTACCCAGGAAAAGAAGGAAAAGGAACGCATGACCATGTTGCTGGATGAAGATAAATTCCGCAAGAAGGTTTTTGCCGCCCTGGAACGGGCTTACTTCTGTGTTTACTATGTGGATTTAACGTCGGGCAAGTTCCGCGAACTGGGACACACCGATGTGGATGCCATCAAGAGCTTCATCGGTCAGGAAGGGGATGCCCGTGAAAAGTTCAAGGTCATGAGCGAACAGATGGTGGAGCCCGGCTACGAACAGGTTATTACCGACTTTACCAACCTGGATACCTTGCCTTTGCGCATGGGTGGCCGCGAGTCCATTAGTGTCCGCTTCAAGGGTACATACATTGGCTGGGGTGAAGGTCAGTTCATTGCCATGGAACGTGATGACAATGGCCGCTGTATCAGTGTGCTGTGGGTGATCCGCTCTGTAAGCGACGAGGTGGCCCGTGAAGAAGTTTACAAGGCTCAGCTGAAGGCCGCAGCCCAGAAGGCGGAACGTGCCAGCGCCGCCAAGTCCAGCTTCTTGACCCGCATGTCCCATGATATCCGCACTCCCCTGAACGGAATCCTTGGTTTGCTGGAACTGGACGAGATGAAGAAAATCGAGGGCGAGGCCCGCGACGAGTTCCGCAAGAAATCCCGCACGGCGGCCAACCACTTGCTCTCCTTGCTGAACGACGTTCTGGAAATGAGCAAGCTGGAAGATGCAGACACGGTTCTGGCCGAGGAACCCTTCCACCTTTATGACTTGCTGTCGGATGTCTATACCATTGCCGGTTTGCGTGCTGTCGAAAATAACGTGACCCTGGATCATGACTGCGGCGTAAGCCTGAAGCATAGGGATCTTATTGGAAGCCCGCTGTATGTCCGTCAGATTTTTCTGAACTTGCTGACCAATGCCATCAAGTACAACAGGCACGGCGGCTCCGTGTTCTGCCATTCCGAGATGATTAGCGAAACGGAAGACCAGGTGGTGTACTGCTTCCACGTGGATGATACGGGCATTGGCATGAGCAGTGATTTTGTTCAGCATATCTTTGAACCGTTCGCCCAGGAGCACTCCGACGCCCGCAGCACCTACCAGGGATCCGGCATGGGCATGGCTATTGTAAAGCGCCTGGTAGACAAGATGAACGGCCATATCGAAGTCCATAGCGAAGAGGGTATGGGTACGCGCTTTGCCGTGACGGTCCCCTTCAAGATCAACCACAATCCCCTGGCTAGGGAAGAGGTTTCTACCGAGAATGTGTCGGTGGAAGGCATGCGTGTGCTGCTGGTGGAAGACAACGCCCTGAACATGGAAATCGCACAGAACTTCCTGGAAGACATGGGCCTGGTGGTGACTTGCGCTAACAATGGCGAAGAGGCGGTAAAGGTTTTCGAACGTACCCCTGAAGGTAGCCTGGATTTGATTCTGATGGACCTGATGATGCCTGTGATGAACGGCTATGACGCCACCAGGAGGATCCGCCTGTCTGAAAAGAAGGATGGCAACCTGATCCCCATTATTGCCCTGTCTGCTAACGCCTTTGCAGAAGACGCCCAGAAGTGCAAGGAAGTGGGCATGAACGGCCACCTGGCAAAGCCTATTAACGTAGCACAGCTGAAGCAGACCTTGGCTAAATTCAGAAAGTAGAGCGCGAAGAGCTGCACAAAAGTGCCGTAATTTTATTACATTTGCGCTCGTTATGGAATATGGAGTTTATGGAGGGACGTGGTGGAGCAAGAAGTGGCTCGACACCTTGCTTGCCGGCGTATCGTCCCATGATGTAGAGGTTGCCCTTAAATATGTGGCGAGGGGTCAAGTCACGTCGCTAGACGTGATGGATAACCGTGTGCGTTCCGAGGTGAAGGGCCCCAATGGGGGCTCCCACGACAACTACATCGTATTTCCCAAGTTCCCCAAGGAACAGGCCGATATTTTCGTAGGGCTCTTGAAGCAGCAGCCTGCAGACCTGGTGGCCATATCCCACGATTCCATCAACCCTTCCATCGAAATCCTGCTTGAAAAGAGCGGCCTTGCTCTGTTTGACGAAGCCAACCGGGTGAACATGAACTGCGATTGCAGGGATGCTCTGCCCTGCAAGTACGTGATTTCCACCTTTCTGAAAATGGCGGAAAAGATTGCCGCTGACCCGCTGGTGCTGTTCAAGATTCACGGTCTGGACCTGACGTTCCTGAAGGATTACAAGCCCGAGAATGTGGAAACGGATGTGCCCATGGAGCGGGCGCTGGTCCATGTGTTTCCCGGATTCCGCGAAGAGACGCCCCGCGTTCCCATGTTCCGTTTTGAGGACTGGCGGGACTATTCCCATGTGCTGCCGGCCATGCTCACCAACTTCCCGGATTTCTGCCCCGGCGGAAACTTCAAGAAGAGCTTTGTCGACGAACTGGAACGGTGCCGCAGCTTTTACAATCATTTCGAAACTTTCGAACAGTTCGCCCAGGACTTCGGCATTTATCACGCCCGCACCTTCCTTATGGAAAAGGAACGGCTGCAGGTTATCCATGCCAAGGGTTGGTCCTGGACTTTTGACCAGCTGGTAGAAGACCGCGTGGTGGCCTCTGGCCTTGCGGTAGAGAACATCATGGGGGCTCTGTGCCGCCTGAACCAGAGTTGCGTGTGGCATAACCATGTGACGGTGCGCTACCTGCACCAGCTTTTGACGGTGGCCTATTACCTTGTCCGTTGCGGTGCCATTTACCCCCAGGTGTTCTGGGTCAACAGCTTTACGGCACAAGTCCGCTGGCTCCCTGCCGAAATGCTCCCCGACGTCTTGAATGTGGTCATGGAACTGGAAAAGTTCGTGCCCGACGATTTCGCCTTTGACGAGAAGATGGTGGCCAAGGAAGGGGCTGAAGACGATTCCGGGAACCCGCCTGAAAAGGTGCCGGTGCGCAAGGAGTTGGCCCAGGCTGCCGAACATATCCTTTCCATTTTTATCGGTCGACTTTTGCGGTTTTCCCGCACGGCCCAGAGCAGCAAGAAAAGCGTTCACGACAACTTGCTGGGATTTTTCTTCGACTGCAAATCCGGGCGCCTGGCTGCCGGCGGCCTGAAGATCCCCTCAAAAATCCAGAAGTGGTTCTCGGTTTACAACTCCCTGGATTTCAACAATCAGATTGTGTTTGTCTGCGGTGAAGTGGGCAAGGCTGTTGGCCTGGAAGTTTTTGTGGAAGAGGATGGCGAGACCAAGGTGCGCTCGCCCCTGGCTAACCTTTTTGCCGCTAACGACCCGAGGCTTCTGGCGTTGATGAATGTGCTGAACTGCGTGGCCGAAACCTTTAAGCCTATGAAGGTTTATTTGGAAAATCGCGGGTCGGAAACGCTGATTTTGGAAGGTGCCGAATTAAAGGAATTCGTTACCTATGGAATCAAGAAGTTTGAAGTATTCGGCATCAAGACAGAACTGCCCAAGTCGCTGTTGAATATTGCCAAGCCCAAGGCCCAGATGAGGCTTAAGGGTAGCCTTGGCATTGGCGCCTTTAAGGCCAGCGACCTGTTGGACTTTGACTGGGAAGTGGCCCTTGGCGACGAGACTGTTTCTGCCCAGGAATTTTTGAAGCTGGCGAAGAACGCCGGCGGTCTTCTGAAGATGAAGTCCCAGTATGTGGAATACAGCGAAGACGACTTGAAGCTACTGGAACAGCGACTGCAAGACAAGAAGGCTTCTGGAAAGGCTGGTGCCGCTGGGGTGGATACGTCGGGTGAGGGCACAGCAGAAGGCTCGGAAAACGGCTCGTCTGAGGATTCGGAAGAAGAATCTTCACAGACCATATTCTCTACGGCACGTCTGCTGCAGGCTGCCTTGACGGGCCGCTGCGACGAAGTTCCCATTACCATGACCGACGGGTTGAAGGCCCAGCTGGATGAATGGCGTGCGGATACTTCCCTTACGTTACCCGAAGGTCTGAATGCCACATTGCGACCCTACCAAGAAAGAGGCTATGCCTGGATGCATAAGAATCTTGAAATGGGCTTTGGCTGTATCCTGGCCGACGACATGGGTCTTGGTAAGACTCTCCAGGTGATTACCTTCTTGCTGAAGATCAAGCAGGAAGGCAAGATTACACCCCGGGGGTGGTTTGATGAACAGGGTATCCCTGGCCCCGGCTCCGTGCTGGTGGTTGTGCCTGCAGGTCTTTTGTGCAACTGGAAAATGGAAGTGGCCCGCTTTGCGCCGGAGCTTTCCGTTTATACTTATCACGGCCCGGGACGCAAACTGGACAAGTTCCAGCACCATATTTTGCTGACCACTTATTCCACTTACCGCCTGGATCACAAGAAGTTGCGTGACATGCGCTGGCAGGTGGTGATTATTGACGAAGCCCAGAATATCAAGAATGCCGACAGTGAACAGAGCCGTCTGTTGCGAGCCCAGCAGGCTCCCATGAAAATTGCCATGAGCGGTACGCCTGTGGAGAACCGTCTGCTGGAATTCTGGACCATCATGGACTTCTGTAACCGCGGCTTTTTGCCGGGTCAGGCCGAGTTCCGCGACAAGTACGAGACTCCTATTCAGAAGTTCAATAACCAGGCGGTGGCCGAACGGTTCAAGAATCTTACCGCACCCTTTATGCTTCGCCGCATGAAGACTGACAAGACCATCATTAGCGACCTGCCCGATAAAATCCAGCAGGACGAATACGCCGAACTGACCAAGAGCCAGGCGGCTCTCTACAAGCATACCCTGGACGATTTTATGGCCCAGTTGGCGGCTATGAATGGGGAATCCGTCATTTCTATGGACGATTCCACGGCGGATGTCCTGGAAATGGCCGAAGTGCCGGCGGGTGGCAGCCTGTTCAAGCGCAAGGGTCTGATTCTTCAGATGATCATGGCCTTAAAGCAGATTTGCAACCATCCCAGAACATTCCTGAAGGTGGGGGAGGGCAAGGTGGAAGATTCCGGAAAGCTCCGTATGCTTTTGGACCTGCTGGCCTCTATCCAGGAACAGGGCGAAAAGACTTTAATCTTTACCCAGTTCCGCGAAATGGGCGACCTGCTCCAGGAAGTGATTCAGCGAGAAATGGGGCTGCAGGTGGATTTCTATCACGGCGGCTGTTCCCAGACCCAGCGTAATGCCATGGTGAAGAACTTCCAGGAAAATCCTGATTCCAAGGTGCTGATTCTTTCTCTGAAGGCGGCGGGAACGGGCTTGAACCTGACGGCGGCTTCCCAGGTGATCCATTATGACTTGTGGTGGAACCCGGCTATCGAAGCCCAGGCCACGGACCGTGCCTTTAGAATCGGGCAGACCCGCAATGTGCAGGTCCACCGCTTTATTACCAAGGGTACTTTCGAAGAAAAGATCAACGCCCTGCTGGAATCCAAGAAGGCTATTGCCCAGATGACGGTGAACGCCGGCGAAACCTGGCTTGCCGACATGGACGACAAACAGCTAGACGAAATCTTCAGACTGGACGGATAAAAAAAACGGCCGCACGTCTGCGACCGTCTTCCCAAACCAAGGGACCAAATTTTTGGCGACAATCTCCGGGTCGGCTATGTCGCCACTTTACCGACCCGCCTTGCGGAACACACTCCTGAGTCGCGCAAGGATTTTGAGTTTTTTAGAAGCGTTACCGCTTACTTCAGGGTTACCTTCTGAACATACTTCACGTTATCCTGCTTGATGACCAGGAGAGCGGAGCCGCGGTAATCAGTCTTCAGCTGAACGGTGCTGAGGCCCTGCATGGCGGTGTAGTTCTTGGAGGCGATTTCCTGACCAAGGCTGTTGAGCAACTTGACGGAAGTCTGGCTGCTTCTGTGGGCGTTGAAGGTGGCGCTAACGAGACCGTTCTGGGCGGTGACCATCACCTTGTTGTTGGTAGCGGCGATGCTCTTGATGGCGGCAGTAGTAGATGTACCCCAGTCGCCGGTTGCGTTTGCTGCAATGAGAGAACCGCTTGCGATACCATCGAAGGTGCCAGATTTCTTGTCGAAGTTGTTCAGGGTGTCAACAGTACCGTCGGCCTTCCACAGGAGCATATTGTCCAGGTACATGTCGCCGGTGAACTGGGTGCCGTAAATGTTGATGCCGATAGCCTTCATGCCCTTGGCGTCGACGATAGCCATCTGGTTGGCGCTTTCACCAAATTCAACCTTGTAGTTCTTCAGACCCAGTGCAGCGAGGGAATCCACGTTGCCCAGGCTGACTTCCTTCCACTTCCAGTTGCCGGACATGTTGAACAGGGAAACGCTTGCCCAACCGTATTCGCCGCAACCGTCGCGAGTCTGATCCAGGCAGGGGCCTGCAACAGTACCGGCGACACGCATGTCGAAGGAAATGGCCACATAGTCGCTCCAGTTTGCTCCGCTCAGGTCGATACGGAAGGTACCTGCTTCGCTGGAGTCAGACTGTACGGTCTTGTAAGAAATGTGAACAGCCTTGTCGCCTTCCACAACCTGGGAGGAGCTGGGAGTAGAGGCGCCGCTGATGGCGGGGAGACCATAAACTTCGCGGATGGCGTTGATGGCGCCTGCGTCAAGCAGCTTGCCCATGGGAGCGGACTGACGACGGAGATAAGCCATATTGTCGTAAGCTTCGGTGCTTTCGTTACCCATGTCCCAGATAACGGGGATGACGCCGTTCTTCTTGGCGGCCTTGGCCACGTCGCGGTGCCACTGGATACGGCCTTCGATGTGCTTCTGCAGTTCTTCGCCGCTGAGTTCCGGGTAGCGGATGTTGGCGCCGAATTCACCAATCAGGACGGGGATGCCGTAAGCCTGGGCAATCTTCTGGAACTGATTGTCGACGTAGGCGCCGGTGCTGACGGTAGCGTCGACGGAATTTGTCCATGCGTTGTAGCCTGCGTTGCGCTTGGCATCGGCACTCTGGTAATCACCGTAGAAATACTGGGTCAGAATCTTTTCGCCACCAGGTGCGCCCCAGTCCTGTTCGCTGGGCATGATGGTGTACTGGTAGGGGCTATAGTAATGGACTTCGAACATCATGTAGCCTGCCTGCTTGTCGGTGGGGAGCATGTTGGGCTTGATGTGGGTGACAGACTTGTCGATGTCGGTGTTGGTGCCCTGGATAATCAGGGTACGAGTTTCGTTGTTGCCGCCAGTAGCGCGGACAGCGTCAATGAAGGTCTGGTAGTAATGCATCAAGGTCTGAGCATGGGCTGCGTTCCAGTCATTATCACCCAGGTTAGAGCCCGGTTCGTTGGCACCAGCAAAAAGCAGGTGTTCGTCGTAATCCTTAAACTTGTTTGCAATCTGGGTCCAGTAGTTCTTCATCTTGGTGTCGACTGCGGCTTCTACAGTTTCGCCGATGTGAGTCTGGAACCAACCATCTTCGCCTTCGTGGTGGATGTTCAGTACCACATAGAGGTCGTTCTTGATTGCGAAATCAACGACGGTCTTTACGGAGTCCAGCCAGGTTTCGGTAATGACACCGTTAGGAGCGTGAGAATCCCAAGCGCAGGGAATACGGACGGTAGAGAATCCAACAGCCTTGATGGAATCCAGCAGTTCCTGGGTGGGGAACGGGTTGCCCCAAGCTGTGGGGTTGCTGGGGACTTCCAGGGAGTTACCGATGTTGAAACCGAATCCCATCTTTCCTGCCAGATCGGCGGCCTTGGGAAGTGCTGCGAATGCAGAAGCGCTTGCCAGCAAAGAAGTGGCGCAGGCGAGACCGAATGCATTTTTGAAGTTCATAATTGCTCCTTAGTTTTATTTAAGGACAATTTATATTCCGGATTGGAGCATTAGTTGTTTTTTCGTGCCGCTGTTGAAAAAGCCGGTGTAGAGTTCTCAACATGGGTATCGGAATTTACAACGCATACTTTATAAAGAAACGGCCCCTCCAGGGAGGGGCCGTAATCAAAGGTATGCAGTACTTTTTTGCGAACCTAGTTCATTACTTCAGGATGACCTTCTGCATGAACTTCTGGCTGCCCTGCTTGACCAGCAACATGGCGGCGCCGCGGTAGCCGGTGGTGAGCTGAACCGTGTTGGCCCCTGCATGGGCGGTGAAGTTCTGGGAGGCGATAACCTGACCCAGACCGTTGATCAGCTTGGCGGAAGCTTCACCTGCCTTGGCTGCGGTAAAGGTGGCATTCACATAACCCTGCTGCACGTTCACGAACATCTTGCTGTTGACAGCGGCCACGGCCTTGATGCCTGCAACAAATTCGGGACCGGTGCCGTCTGCGTTGGCGTCAATGAGCTGAGCCTTGGCAATGCCATCGGTATCCGGCAAATCAGCGTCGAAGCTCTGGAGGGTATCGCAAGTGCCGTCAGCCTTGATCAAGACGATGTTGTTCAGGTACATGGTGCCCTGGAGCTGGGTGGCGTAAATGTTGATTCCGAATGCGGTCACCTTGGACTTGTCCTTGAACTTGAGACCGTCTGCCTTGTCGCCATCGGCGTCAACCAGCTTGATGGTAACAGTGTTCAGTACGCTCTTGAAGTCTTCCATGGCTCCCAGATGGAAGTCGGACCAGCTGCTTGCTGCCGTGCTCATGCCAAAGGCGTCGACACTTGTCCAGGCGTAGCCATTGCAACCCTTGGTCGAATCACCGACGCAACCAATGACGGAAACAGGTTCGGTGCGGAGCTGGAAGGAAATTGCTGTGTACTGGGACCAGTCTACGCCACCGTTGAAGTTGAGGCGGACGGTACCAGTTTCGCTTGCGGTGCTGATCTTGGTGTTGTAGGTAACCCAAAGTGCCTTGTCGCCTTCCTTGACTTCAATCTTTTGTGCGGGGGTGTATTCTTCTGCAGCGGCGAACTGAGTGACCATGGCGTTCATGACCTGCTTGTCAACAACGGAACCCAGATCGGAACCGTAAGCTGCTTGACGGCGGATAATGGTAAAGTTGTTCACGTTGATGGAGCCGTCTTCGATCTTGGCGGAGGTGCCTTCAAAGCCGGTATCCCACACAACGGGAACGAGGCCGTGCTTCTTGGCGGTTGCCACGGTGTAGCCGTACCAGGCGGCGCGAGCCTTCTGGTGCATTTCCAGGTCGGAACCGCTAAGGGTGTAGTGGCCTGCAATACCCATTTCACCGATCACCACAGGGATGCCCTTGTCAGAGAACAGCTTCTGCATCTTGGAGAAGGTCTTTTCGATGTCGCTCTTGGAACCGGTTGCGGAACCGGAACAAGTATGGGCGGCGTCAGCACCGGTGGTCTGGTCTTCCCAATAGTAGTACACCTTGCCCCAGCTTTCGTCGGCGGGCATAAAGGCCAACTGGTAGGGGTAGTAATGGAATTCGGCCATGGTGTAACCTGCACCGGCCGGATCTTCGGGATACTGGGCGCTGAGCAAGTCGGCCTTGTCGTGTTCAGTACGGGGAACCTGCACGATCACGGTACGGGTTTCGTTGTTGCCGCCAGTTGCACGCACTGCCTTGAGGCAAGCTTCGTGGTAATCCTTAAGGATGTTCATTCGGTCTGCACCAAAACCCAGCTGACCGTTGTCGGTGTAGGCGGCGCCAGAACCGCGGTGGTCGTTGACGCCCGGTTCGTTGGCGGAGGCGAAAATCAGGTGTTCGTCGTAGCTCTTGAAATAGTTGGCGATCTGGGTCCAGAACTTGCCCTGGAGTTCGGCGATGGCCTTGGCGTCGGTAGTGCTGTTCTGTCCGTTGCGGTCGATATGGGCGCCGTCGAAAACGTTGTCTTCCAGCCAACCGTTATCCCAGTGGCTGTTCAGCATCACGTACATGTCGTTGGCGATAGCCAGGTCGATTACGTCCTTGACGGTCTTGAGCCAAGTTTCGTCAATGACGCCGTTTGTAGAATGTGTGTACCATGCGCAGGGAATGCGGATGGTGTTAAATCCGGCTGCCTTGATGCCATCGATAATGGTCTTGTTCGGCACAATGTTGCCCCAGTTGGTAGGATCGTTGGGCACTTCCATCGTGTTGCCGATGTTGTAACCCAAACCCATCTTGGGGTAAATATCAGAAGCCTTGGGGAGGGCGAAAGCGGAAATGCTTGCCATGAGGCCAAAGCCTGCAACCAGGCTCAAAAGTCTAGAGACGTTCATCGTTACTCCTTTTTGCGGGAAAATCCCGTTTAACCAACCAAAAACCAAACAACCAAGGCTAAAGTTAAATAGGGGATGGCTGTTTGGGACCATTATTTTGATGTGCGTCAAAATAAGCGGTGCAATATCTTCAACAAATGTATATGAAAATTTACCTTTCCGGTCGGCTGTAAGCCATAAAATGTGTTCCAAATCAAAAGATGAGGTCTACGTCACACCAGGGGCGCGCTATGTAAAAATGGCGAAATTTGCGAAAAATAAGAAATTTGAACTATTTTTCTGCCCATAAATAACATACTTTAGGTTTAACTGGATTGGAAGGGCTAGGATATGGAGTTCCGTTTAGCGAAAAAAGAAGAACTAAAGGAATGTATTAGGGTGTGCTCCGAGGCTTTTATGCCTTACGAGTTCAGCAATATTTACCGCCCCAAGTGCGAAAAACGCTACCGCAGGTTTACCTGGGCCATTCATCGTACGGCGGTGAGCATCTATTTCAAGCGAAAAATGCTGTTTGTGGGCGTCGAGGGCGATCGTATCGTCTGTTGTGCCTGCATGGACGCTCCTTGGCACAAGACCATGACTTTGGGGGAATACCTGAAGAACGGGGCGCTCCGGGCGGCATTTTCCGGAGGAATGTTTAACCTGCTGGGTTATGCCAGTATGATGGACCGCCTGGAACGTCATTGCAAAAGCATCAAGGAACCACACTGGCACCTGAGCAATTTCGCCGTGGCGCCTGAATGCCAGCGAATGGGCTACGGATCCCGCATGCTGCAAGAAGGCATTTTCTCTTACATTGCCAAAAATGGTGGCGGCGACCTTTACCTGGTTACCAATTCCCAGAACAATGCCAAATTCTATTCACGGAACCGTTTTAGGGAAATCGTCTACGAGGATTTGCTCCTGAACAAGAAGCATCTTGGAAACTGGACTTTCAGAGCGAAAATTTTGGCGGTTTAAAGCCGACAGAAAACGTCTAACAAAAAAAGAAGCTGGCAATTCGCCAGCTTCTTTTGGTGAGGAAAGAAAACTTGTCGGACTATTTTACGTTAAAGCGGGTGGTTGTACCGCCCTGTTTTGATATGTAGGAGCCGGGACGCAATTTGCCGCGAACCAGGTTTCCGTTCATGTCAAAAATACGGTTGTCGCCTGTAGGTGCCTTGATGTTGGTAATGGGCTTCGTGCGAATCTTGTTTGTATTCTCGCTGGTGAAGTCATCGACGTGGGTGATGCCTGTGTTCACGTAATCTCCCATGCCGTAGACCTTTCGCAAGGCGTTCAGTATCTCGACATCGAAGACCGCTGCGTCAACTGATTGACGCTGAATGATGGTCATGTTATTCTTGCCTTCGTGGCCGGTATCCCAGGCGATGGGAACAACCTTGTTTTCTAAAGCGGCCTTGGCTACGGCGGTGTACCAGCCGATACGTCCCTTACGGTGCCTTGCATAGTCATCACCTTCAAGAATATTCACGCGGTCATTGGCGCCGTATTCCCCGATAATTACGGGGATTCCCTTGTCCACGTAGTTTTCCTTCATCTTCTTGAAGGCCTTCATGGCATCGTCGGCGCTGCAGGGGGTTCCCATAGCGCCACCCCAGGGGTTGTAACCGCAGTTATGAACGATGTCTGCGCCGGTGGCGTAATTTTCTTCGCCCCAGTAATATTGCGGTTCCACAATGGCGCCCCAGTTTACTGGCTCGCCTACAATGGTGTACGGTGACGGATCATAGTAATGCACTTCGAACATAAGTCGACCATCGATTACATCCTTAGGCATCTTGTTTGCCGGGTAGACTTCTACGGAACGGTCGATGCTAGTGGAAGGTCCTTGAATAATCAAGGTACGGCTTGCGTTATTTCCACCTGTTGCACGAACTGCATTTACGAACGTCTGATGGTAATCCATCAGGATTTCTGTTTCATGTTGGTAGTTGCCGTCGGTCGTAGCGGGCTCGTTCGCGCTGGCAAAAAGCAGATTTTCGTTATAATTCCTAAAGCGGGTGGCGATCTGTGTCCAGAAATCTTTCTGACGTTCGTTAACCTTTTCTTTATCGGCGTCGTTCAGTTTTTCTTCTAACCAGCCGCTATCCCAATGGATGTTCAAGATGGTCACGAGGCCTGCACGCATGCAGTAATCGACAACGGTCTGTACGGAATCCATCCAGCTAGAAGCAATTTCATTGGCGCTACCTCCGGGGACAATATCTGTTGTGCTGGAGTCGCGACTCATGGCGTTGGAATGGCTATACCAGGCGCAAGGAATGCGGATGGTGTTGAAGCCGGCGGCTTTTACTGTGTCGATATAAGCTTCTGTAGGGAACTTGTTTCCCCACCAGGTGGGATTTACCGGCACTTCCATGGTGTTGCCGATGTTGATTCCCAAACCCATCTTTTCAAAAATTTCTGTGGCGGTAGGAAGCGGTTCTGCCTGGGCAAAACCAAACGCAGCTACAAGAGCTGTTCCCAATACACTCTTTTTCATAATCAACCCTTTTTTTTAACAACAAATACCAAACTATATAAATAAAGGGTGGGACGTACGAAAAAAAACGTCTACCCTTTTTATAAAAGTTGAAATTTACTCAACGGGATAAGTCTATGATGCTTATGGATTGCAGTCGAGGCAAGTCCATTCCACAACGCCGGAACCTTGCCCTCCGAAACGGGCCTTCGTGTTGACCTCGATATCGATGAGGAATCCGAGAGCGCCTGCATTCCTGGTACAGCAACCGTCGCAGTCTGCGTCAGAGCACATATCGTACACTACGGCGTCAATTTCGTGACCGCCTTTACGTAATCGGAATGTCTTTAACTTGTATGTATTCCAGTCCTTTTCGTGAACGGCAATGATGTTGTTTTCGGCCACCCATTCTGGGGTCTGTTGTTCATCTAGACCTGCAAACCAACCTGCCCATTCGCAACCATTATATTCAATGCACTCTTCGCTGCCTTCATCAGGGTAGGATTCGTACCAGGTCAAGTTGGCGCGATTCCACTGAATTTCGTTTGCGGAGGATTCTGGTTCGGCGGGCGTATTGTCGCTGGAGGATTCGGGGGCAGAGACTGCCCCGCTGGAGGCTTCGGGGGCGGGAACTTCAACGCTTGAAGAAGACGGTTCGGGAATCGAGCCCACGTCTGCAGAAGAATCGTCACTGCAGGCGACGAAAAACAAAGCCGTCAAAATTGCCGGGAGCAACTTCATGTTTGCGGACATGTTATCGTGCCAGCAGAACAATGGCGTTGCACAAAACCAGCAGACCGATAATCAATGCGATGGCGGTCTTGTTAGACATTTTCTTTTGGGGTTCGTTGGCCATATATTCCTCTTTTTTAAGGTTAGTGCTGGGCAAATTTTAATGTGCGATTAGCCAGTTTTCGCCAAAGCCTACGCTGGCTACCAAGGGAACTTGAAGTTTCATGGCGTTTTCCATTTCGGATTTGACCATGGCGGAAAGTTCGTCGACGCGGTCGCGGGGACATTCGAAAACAAGTTCGTCGTGGACCTGCAGCATCATGCGCAGAGGCAAGGCTTCATCGTTAATGCGCTTCTGGATGCGGATCATGGCAATCTTGATCAGGTCGGCGGCGCTGCCCTGCACGGGAGTGTTTACGGCCATGCGTTCTGCCATCTGGGATTCCATGCGGTCGGAACTGTCGATGCCTGCGATGTAGCGGCGGCGGCCGGTAAGGGTTTCAACGTAGCCGTCGCGGTGGGCGTTGGCCTTGGTGCTCTCGATGAACATCTGAACGCCCTGGAACATGTCGAAGTAGCCGGTAATAAAATCCTTGGCCTGACCCATGGGAATTTTCAGATCGCGGCTCAGGCGGAAGGCGGTCATACCGTAAAGCACGCCGAAGTTCACCACCTTGGCATCGCGGCGCATATCGCTAGTGACGTTTTCCAGAGGTACGCCATAGATGGCGGCGGCGGTACGGGCGTGAATGTCGATGTTGTTGCGGTAGGAATCAATCAGGGCTTCGTCACCGCTTAAATGAGCCAGCATGCGCAATTCAATCTGGGAGTAGTCCACTGCAAGAATTACGTTCTCGGGATCCTGGGGAACAAAGGCCGCACGGATCTTTTTGCCCAGTTCGCTACGCACGGGAATGTTCTGCAAGTTGGGATCGCGACTGCTGAGGCGACCTGTTGCAGTACCCCACTGCACAAAGCTGGTGTGGATGCGCCTGGTTTCTGGATTTACCAGAGTGGGCAGCACGCTGATGTAGGTGCTCTGCATTTTCTTCAGTTCGCGGTATTCCAGAATGGCTGCAATAAAGGGACTGGCGGTTTCGTAGAAAAGTTCTTCCAGTACGGCGGCGTCGGTGCTGCGCTTTTTAACCTGGCGCATGCCTAAGGTGTCGAACAGGACTTCTGCCAACTGCTTGGGGCTGCCGATGTTGAATTCGCAGCCAGCCATGTCGCAGATTTCCTTTTCCAGATTTTCGATGCGGCGTTGCAGTTCGTATTCCAGAGTTTTAAGGCTAGGAACGTCAACGGCGATGCCTACGGTTTCCATCTGGTACAGAACCTTGAGCATGGGCATTTCTTGCTGGTAGAAGTACTTTTCGTAATCGTACTTCTGCAGCTGCTTTTGCAGCGGAGCCCACAGGCGCAAGGTGTAAACTGCATCTTCGGCGCCGTATTCGGTGGCCTGGGGAATGGGAGCGCGGTCGAAGGTAATTTGGTTCTTGCCGCGGCCAATGAGATTCTCGATAGGAATCATCTCGTGCTGCAGTCGCTGCATCACCTGGTTATCCAGACCCAGTCCATTTTCGCCGGGGCTTAACATCCAGGCGGCAATGAGAGTGTCTATAATGTTTGCTTTCTCGATCTGCTGTAATGTCAAATCAAAGGCGCGGGCCAGAACGTGCAGGTCGAATTTTGCATTGTGGAACACAAAGGTGTGCTGAACTTCTGCCGATTCATCCTGGCTAAAAATCTCAACGAACCACTGCTTAACGGCGTTGATGTCGAAGTTGGCTCCCTTGGCCACGGGCAGGGGGAACCCGATTTCGTCGTGATGGTTCAGGGGGATGTAATAGCCCTTGGCTTCATCTGCAGACAAGCATAATCCAACCAACCCGCACTGCATGGGGTCCAGGCCGTCTGTTTCCGTGTCTACGCCAATCAGGGGGGCGGCTGCAAACTCGGCCTTCATCTGTTCAAAGATTTCAGTGGAGTCTACGCAGATGTAGGTGGGGAGAATATCCTTGGGCAAATCGAAATCGACGCGGATTACTTCCTTGTTTTCTCCAGTAGTTTCGCCTGCGGCATTGTCGGCGTCTGCCGGCTTCACGAAACCAGTCTTGCTCGGAACTTTTTCCAGCAATCTCAACAGACTGTTGATTTCGTGCTCCTTGAACATGTCGGCCAAGGTGTCTACATAGATGCCGTTATATTCCAGGGCATCCAAATTTCCGTTAAAGGCTCGCTTGGTCTGAAGCGTTACCAGTTCGCGGCTCAGGAATGCCTGTTCCTTGTTGTTGGCCAGATTGTCGTGCAGACCTTTCTTCTTGATGTTGTCGATGTTGGCGTAAATATTATCCATGTCGCCATACTCTTCAAGCAGGGTAATGGCGGTCTTGGGGCCAACCTTGGGAACGCCGGGAACGTTATCGCTGGCGTCTCCCATCAAGGCCAGATAGTCGCGGATTTTTTCAGGCGGAAGGCCGTACTTTTCCAGAACCTGTTCCGGACCGAAGTCAATACCGTCAGCGCCTTTTTCCAGATGGAACAAATGAATCTTTTCGTTCACGATCTGGCTCATGTCCTTGTCTTTACTGATAATCAGCACATGGTCAAAACCGGCCTCGGCGGCAGCCACGGCGGTACTTGCCATCACGTCGTCCGCTTCGTAACCCGGTTCCGACAAAAGGGGAATGCCGCTTGCCTCCAGAGATTCTCCAAGCAGGGGCATCTGGGCGGCCATTTCTTCGGGCATGGGGCCGCGATTGGCCTTGTAATCCGGGTACAGTTCGTGGCGGAACGTTTTTGTATGAGCCACGTCGCGGGCGATGGCGAAATGGGTGGGTTTGTGCTTTGCAAGAATCCTAAGGACGGCGCCCCAGTAGCCATGCATCATGGACACATCTTCGCCAGCGCTGTTTTTAAGCGGGTTCTGGGAATAGGCATAGAACATGCGGAACGCGAGAGCGTAGGAGTCGAGCAAGAGTAAAGTTTTTTCGGCCATGGTTCGAAAGTAGAATGTTCTAACAGAAAGCTCTGTACAAGTTCTTGATGACGTCGCTGGGGAGCATGGAGAATGGCCCCAGTTCTTCGCGGGTCAGGCGGCCTGCCTTTTGATGAATCAGCACACCGAGAACGGCTGCTTCGCCAGTGGGCATGCCCTGAGAAAGCAGAGAGACGATCACGCCTGTAAGCACGTCGCCGCTACCGCCCTTGGCCAAGCCGGAGTTGCGTGCGGGAATCACATATACGCGACCGTCCGGGAGGGCGACGTAAATGGGGGAACCCTTCAGCACGATAGTCAGCTGGAACTGCATGGCGAAATGACGCAAGTATTCCGGGTAGTAACTTTCGTTGGTCGGCAGAGGTCCGAAGTTGCGTTCCCATTCGCGCTTGTGGGGCGTAATGATGGCGTTGGCGGGGCCGCCTTCCATGCAGAAGTATGCGGAACCGCAGGCGTTAATGGCGTCGGCGTCAATGACCACCGGGGTGCTTAAGCCTGTCAGGAACATACGGACGGCGTCCTGGGTTTCCTGGGTGGTTCCGATGCCAGGGCCGATGGCGATGGCCGTCTGCCTAGAGGCGACACTCTGAAGGTGCATCAGGTGCATTACAGAAAGACAATCGCAACTGTCATCTCCAAGGCCGCAGAATACGGGCTCGCTAAGCTTTGCCTGCAGTGTGCGCAAGTTAGACTTGGGTGTGGCCAAGGTGACAAGGCCTGCGCCACTTCTAAGAGCCGATGCGGTGCAAAGGGCTGCTGCGCCGGGCATATTGGAAGAACCGGCGATAATCATGGCGGTTCCCTGGGCGCGCTTGTCGCCGATTTCGTTGCGTTCCGGCAGAAGGTCGGGAATCATGCTTTCGTTGGCCAGGAATACGCCTGCGTCTACCCTGCGGATCAATTCGTCGGGGTAGGGGAGCTGTGCCAAAAGTGCGGTTCCGAAAGCGGCGGCGCCTGCAGAGGTGTAGGCGTCCAGACGGGGGAGGCCAAACTGCAATGTTTCTGCAGCGCGGATGCAGGGGTCGCACATTATGTGCTGCTGGGAATCATAACCGGTAGGGGCGTCTGCAGCCAATACGGGAATTTTCCAGCTGTTGATGGTGTTTACCGCTTGTGCGAAGGCGGGACGTAATTCTCCGGAGGCCCCGTTACCCAGCATGCAGTCGACTATTAGGGTAAAGTGGGGTGCTAGGGGGAGCTGCTCACAGGAATGAAGTCTGCCTCCTGCCGATATAAAATCATCGCAGGCCATGCGGGCTTCGTCCTTGAAGGCATCGGGCTTTGCAAGAGAATAGACCGTGCAAGGAATGCCGTCTTCAATCAAGAGCTTTGCAAGAACAAGACCGTCGCCGCCATTGTTGCCGCCGCCAATAAAGACCGCAACGCTCTTGTGCATTTTTTTCTTTTTCAGAAAATCCAGCACTGTGTCGCGGAGGGCTTGGGCGGCCTCCTTCATCAAGATGTAACCTGCTCCAATGGGGGTGTTACTGATTCTGGAAGCATCGGCAGACGATGCGAAATCGTTTCGGGTGTTGTAGACCTTTGTGTCGTTATCTAATGCCCTCATGGCGTCGTTAGACACGATGGGGAGGCATTCGCTATACGAAAAATCGGTTAGCAGTTTCATGCTGAAAAAACAACGGATTAGATGAACCAGAAGTTAACGCCGAGCTTGATGCTCATCATCTTTGCACCAGCCATATCGATGGAAGACGGGTGCTTGATTTCATCCATGTTGCTGAATCCACCGCCGATGTAATCGGCGTCGGGGAACAGTTCGGACATGCCCATGTAGAAACGCAAATCAATGCTAACCTGGTCCATTACGAAAACTCCTCCACCGGCCACAATGCCGAAGCTGAAAGCTCCCTGTTCGAAGTCATCCATTTCTTCCTTGACTTCCTTGTGGGTAATCGGGTCGGTGTGGTATGTGGGGGCATCTACGTTGCTGGCGAGACGGAGATTCAGCTGGGCACCTGCATTCACGTAGAAACGTTCTGCTACAACGCCGCGGAACATCAGGGGGATTTCCAGATTCATGCTGGAGTAGGTTCTTTCATTTCGGCCTGCGCTGTGGTTTGTGCTGCTGTAATTGAAGTCCACTTCCGGAACGAAGTACAGATTGTTTACCATTTCAACGCGTGCGGTAAGACCCGCTTCAAAACCGAAGCCTGTGGGGTCGTCAGTGAAGTCGTCATCCGGTTCTTCAAAACCGTACATCATGTCGTAATCAAAAGCGACACGAACGCCAACGCCTGCATCATGACCCTTCTTTGCGGGGGATTCCTGGGCGAGGGCTGCAGAGGCGGCGAGGCCTGCGATCAATAACATCTTTGTAAATAAAGTTTTCATTTTGTTCTCTTTTCGTATGGGTTGAAATTATTGAAAGTGATTAGGTATAGTGACGTTGGGGTTTATTGTCGTGATTTTGTAAATGGTTGCTTTGGAAGAAGTCTTATGATCGTTTTTCCATACAAGGGCGATTTCGTTTATTTCTTCTAAGAACGTATTGAAACCCGCTGTTTTGAAATTTTGAAATTTCTCAAAAGGTACCATAAGTGGATGAGATGTTTCCCTTTCGGGAATCGCGGCCGATTCCCAATTTTCCATTTCCCACCCAGAGGAGATTAACTTTGAAATTTGTAAAGATAAGGAGTCTTCCGAAGTGTATTCGATACAGAGACCTTTCCATTCTCTTGCATCGATTGTCTTTTCGCTCAAAACATCCGCTACAGGTATGGTAATGTAGTTTTCGGTCGTATCGTTAGAAAAAAATAGGTCGAGTCCGTCCTTGGTGGAATTTTCTGAATGATTTGTACTTGAGATCTGTAATGGGTATCCTTGTAAGGAAGAGTTTGATTTCTTTTTTGCATTATAAATTTCTTTGCCGCCGCAAGTGGCTGGCTTCAAAAGGCTGTCTTCGGGCACGTTGGCGATTGTGGTAATCTTGTTGATTTTGACTGATCCCGTAGAATTGGGATCATCGAGACTGAATGAAATCACGCTTGAGGAATTTATGATGTTATTCCTATAATAGCCGTTGGATTCAGACCATTCGTTCCAATAAAATTGTCTGGACTGTAGTAATCCTTGTGTTGTGTCGTAAATTTTCAATACTTGAGGATGATTGTTTTGGTCTTGTTGTTTTTCGGCATCGCGTACAGTAACGGCTAAATCAGCTGTCGCTGAGTATTCTACGCATAGACCGTCCCAGTGTATTATGCTGTATTTATTCAAAAGGGCTGATTTAACTGAATCAAGGTAAAAGAACACTTGATTATTAGAACTATTGATGGTTAGATCTTTTAAGTTAACAACATTATCTGCATCGAAAACTTGTCCCAATTTGTATTTGCCATTTTCGTAAATAGCCGTACCTGTACAGTGTTGCTCCGTGGAGGTGTTTTCCTCCAAACTGACGTTGGCGAGTGTTGTGATTTTAGAGACGGTTATATTTGTTGGGTCTGACTTTTCGTTCTCGAAGGAGAGGAATTTTATCTTGTTTGTTGAAAAATTACCTTTTATAATATTGTTGCTATTCTTGGGGTCTTCCCATGATAATTTGAATGATTTCTTTTCGCCGTTAGTTATTGGTAGCACTTGTAGTCTGTAGTTGTTTTCAATGCCTAGGTATAGGTTTGCAGGACCATCGGTGGCGTATTCAATGCAGAGGCCTTCCCACGATGTAATGTTCCTTGTTGATGAGGAGTCGTCCGAGGAGGCAATGTCTGTTATTAGTGAGTGAAGTTTTGTGCTATAGTAGATTTTTGCGGTTGCTCCGACATCCTTTATGAAACTGACGCTGTCGTTCGCTTCTATCGGATTGCCAAAAACGTTTTTGTTGACGTCTTTATTTGCGTCGTAAATGACTGTGCCCGTACAACCTTCATCGTTTAGGCCAGTCTTCTGCTCGCTGCTGGAAGAGGTGTTTCCATTTGAAGTGCTGGAACCGTTGTTTGCGTTGCTGCTACTTGAACCGGCTGCGTTATCTATTGCGCTGCTGGTTTCGCTGCCGTTACCGCCCGCGGAATTGACATCACCGTTGTTGCTTGTAGAATCAGTGTCGTCGCCGCTTACCACTTCTGCGAAGTCGTTGCCGTCATTATACTTGTCCTGGAAATTTTCCAGATAGTCGGTGCAGGCCGCGAACGCAAAAAGCGATGCGGCTACGGCAAGGTCCTTTGCTACGCTAAAAAACTTCATCTTTCTTCTCCGTCCTAAAAAAGCAGCGTTACGCCTACGCCTACGAGGCCAGCGGCGGCTATGCCAAAACCGACGGCGCGCATGTTCTGGGCGCTCTTGATCTTATCGCAACGGTCGTCATACTCAGATCGGGTAGACGCTTCCTTTTCGCTTTCTTTTTTGGCCTTGTTGTTGAATACGGCGGCCATGACTCCGCCTCCAATCATCACCACGCCTGCAACGGCTGTAGGAATCCAGGATTTCTTGGAACCGCTGTTGTTCTGTGCGGCGTCTTTGGCGGCGTTCTTGGCGGCGTTCTTGGCGGCTTCATCTTCTTGCTCGTTGACATCTGCAGTGTCCGCTACAGAAACAATCAATGCCGTGGTATCAAGAGAAGCCAACTTCTTTACCACGGGGGCGGGCTTGGATGTGTCGCCAGTGACTACATTGGCGGCAATCTGGCCCTTGACCTTTGCTCGTTTAATTTCTTTTTGATTTCCCCATATCCAGCGTCCCATCAAATCTTTTTCTTGATAGGCAGCTGTAAATTCCACACGTCCCCTAAAATTCTGCAATTTCGCTTGAGTACCCAGAGGCTGCTCCACCTTCTGGTCGCGAAGGTTTACCACGAAGTGAGCGTAATCCATGCCGGAGGGAAGGGCTGCCACATCAAACAGTTGGGCTCCGCTCAAGAAATAGGCTCCGGAAACGGGTTTGCTTAAATCCTGGTAAATGTCTAGCTTTTCGGAATTCAGGATAATCTTGATGTTGACGTTATTTTTTTCAAGGGAGTCGTTAACGGCATTGACTCGATCGACAAACAAGGGGGCAAATTCATCGCCGGCCTTTCTAATCACCACGTCGCCACATTTTTCCATCCAGCGTTCCACTAGAGTTTTCTGCTGCTTCAGTCGGCTGGGGTCAAAATACAGGGTGAAGTCGTAGGTCGCGTCAAAGGCCCCTGCAAGATCAAGGGGTTCCAGGTCCACTTTGCCGTCCAGTTTTAGCAATCGCTCCCTGGGAACGAGAATGCCGCCAAGTGCAGAAGCGCAAACCTGGATCTGCTCGGTTCGCTCGGCCAGGGTGTTGCCCATTTTGACGGAATTCAGGCGCACCTCGCCGGTCACTTCCATATACATATCTTCGAATTCGGGAAGGTCCACCGAGTAGAAGTGACTACATTCGTCGTCCAGAACGTCGTTGATGGAAATCATGGAACAACGGTTGTTCATTTCTGCGATTTTACTGGCTCGATTCAGCAAATCATCCACTTGAGGGTTGCTTTCGCCCAGCTCTGTCTTAAGGTTTTCCAGGTTCTGCTGGAGGTTTTCCAGTTCGGCCGGGTCCTTAACGAAAATGGATGTGGTCTGGCTAGCAAAAGAGGCTGCTGCCAGTATGACCATAAGTTTTGCAATGTTCAAAAAGTTCATATCCTAGAAACCGCCAAGCCCAGGCGGCTTTAACTAAAAACCGTCTGCTTGTTTGTGTGAATGTAATAAAATAATACGAACACATTTTAGATACTGGGGGGACGTAGGGTGTGTAAAAGTCTGATTTTTAACGAAAGTTAGTTAAAGTTAATTTTTTATCAAGTTTAGTCTTGACTAATTAGCCTTGGTTAACTAAATTTAGTCTTGCCTAATTCAATTAGGCTTGTCTAAATATGGCTAGCGCGCAAATAAAGCCGTATTTAAGCAAGGTTCGAACTAAAAAGAGGTAACAATGGAAAACGAACACATTAAGCTCAGCCAGAGCTTGGAAGATTACCTGGAAATGGTGCACATGCTGCGCCTTGCCCATGGTATCGCTCGCGTAAAAGATATCGCCGCTGCTCTGCAGGTAAAAATGCCCTCCGTGGCAAAGGCCATTCTGGAATTGAAGAAGCTTGGCTTGGTCACCCAGGAACCCTATAGCGGCATTGAGTTGACTGAAGCTGGCCGCATGGCTGCCAACGATGTGCTGAATCGCCATATCCTCCTGAAAGGTTTTTTAATTCGTCTCGGTGTCTCTGAAGCTATTGCTGATAAGGACGCTTGCTGTATGGAACATATCCTGTCGGCAGAGACTCTGTCTAAAATTGAAGACTTCATGAAGCCTTCGGAAACTGTAATCACAACTGTAAAGAAGTTGAAGGTTGCAAAGGGTAACAAAAAATGAGCTGTAATTGCGGCTGTGGCTGCGACGGAAAAACAAAAAAGTGGAACGTCGAGCCGAAATTCTCTGAACTGAAGAAAGGCGACAAGGTGGAAATTGTTGGCTACAACGAAGGCGATGCTCGTTATAAGTCCAAGCTCCTTTCCATGGGCCTTGTCCGCGGCGTCACTTTGGAAGTGATGCAGATTGCTCCTCTGGGGGATCCCATTGAAGTGAGTGTCTTGAACTACCGCCTTTCCCTCCGTAGGGAAGAAGGCAATGTGTTGAACCTGAAGAGAATCTAATACCCGATCCGCGGGATTCTAAAGAAAAGAGAATATCATGTCACCAAAACCGTTTACAATCGCTATTGCAGGTAACCCGAACTGCGGTAAGACTGCTTTATTTAATGCCTTGACAGGCTCGCGCCAAAGCGTAGGCAACTGGCCTGGCGTCACTGTAGAAAAGAAGGAAGGCTTCTTCGACCTGGGCGCTCGCCACATCCGTGTGGTGGACCTTCCGGGTACCTACGCTCTCTTCGCCAATGCTGAAGATGAACGTGCCGCTGTTGACTTCCTCCTGACTCGCGAAGCCAACTTGATCGTGAATATTGTTGACGCTACCAATATTGAACGCAACTTGTTCCTCACTTCCCAGATTGTGGATATGCAGCAGCCTATGGTTATTGCTGTGAACATGATGGATATTGCTGAAGCTCGCGGCCTCAACATTGATTTGGAAGCTCTTTCCAAGCGCTTTGGCGTACCGGTAGTACCTCTTTCTGCTGTAAGCGAAAAGAGCATTACCAATTTCATTAGCCAGATGACCCATGTGATTTCTAGCGCCATCACCATTCCTACCGCTCTTACTTATGGCGAAAAGGTTGAAGGTGTCGTTAAGGAATTGGAGCCGGTCGTTTCTCCGGTGGCAAAGCTCTTGGATGCTGAATCCCGCTGGGTTGCCCTTATGTACTTGGGTAACGAAAAGAGCTACGCAGATAAGTTTGCAGAAGCAAAAGTAACGCTGAACAAGGCTGACATCACCGCAAAGCTGGGCGAAGAATCTGAATTCGTTTTGGCCGATGCTCGTTATAGCTTGGCTCACGAAATTGCTGGCGAAGTTCTTGTTGGTGATCGCAGCAAAAAGACATTCTCCGACAAGCTTGATTCCATCCTTTTGAATCGTTGGCTCGCCTTGCCGATTTTCTTGCTGATCATGTACCTGGTGTTCTGGGTGGCCGTGACCATCGGTAGCGCCTTTATTGATTTCTTTGATATTTCTTTCGGTGCCATTTTTGTGGATGGCCTGGGCTATTTGCTTAGCGATGTGATTGGTGCTCCTGCCTGGATTTCTGCAGTTCTTGCCGATGGTGTTGGCGCCGGTATCCAGACTGTGTCTACCTTTATTCCGGTGATCTTCTTCATGTTCCTCTGCCTTACCTTCTTGGAAGACTCTGGTTACATGGCTCGCGCCGCCTTCGTGGCAGACCGCTTTATGAGATTCCTGGGCCTCCCTGGTCGTGCATTTGTCCCTATGATGGTGGGCTTCGGTTGCGGCGTTCCCGGCATTATGGGTTCCCGCGTTCTTGAAAGTAAGCGTGAGCGCTTCCTCACCATATTCCTTGTGCCTTTCATGAGCTGTGGCGCCCGCTTGCCGGTGTACGCTCTGTTCGCTGCGGCCTTCTTCGGAAAGCAGGCTGGAACCATTGTGTTTGCCCTCTATTTGGTTGGTATTCTTTTCGCTATCGTTTATGGTCTGTTCCTGAAGAAGTCTCTCTTTATGGGACAATCCAGCAACTTTGTGATGGAACTTCCCAACTACCATTTCCCGAAAATCAAGGCTCTCCTGATCCACTCCTGGCTGAAGTTGAAGGACTATGTGCTTCGCGCCGGTAAGGTAATTACCATTGCAGTGGCTATTCTCGGCTTCCTCAATGCCTTTGGCTATGTGGATGGCAAGTTTACCGCCGGTAACGCAGATTCCGAAAACAGTTTGCTTTCTTCTGTGGGTAAGACCATTACCCCTGTGTTTGAACCCTTTGGTGTCGAAGAAGATAACTGGCCGGCCTCCGTTTCCCTCTTTACCGGACTCTTGGCTAAGGAAGCTGTCATCGGCACCATGAACTCTCTGTACTCCATGGCTCCGAAGAGTGAAGCGGTGGAAGGCCCTCAGGCTGAACCCGCTGCACCTTCTGAAGCCGCAGAAATTGTCGCTGAGGAAGCCCCGGCTGTTGAAACCGCCCCGGCACCAGAAGGAGAAAGTGTGGCTGTTACCGACAGCACTGCTGCTTCTGCTGACTCCAACGTCATTCTGAATGAAGGCGAAACCGCATCCCGTGTCATTCCGAGCGACTCTCCTAGCGTCATTCTGAGCGCAAGCGAAGAATCCAGTGCGGAACCTGCCGAAGCCGCCGCAGTTGCAGAACCTCCCGCCGAAGAAGAAAAGCCTCTCATCGCAGGTGTTGACGAATGCCCTGCAGAAGAAGAGGAAGATGGTGCTCCTGATCTCAAGGCTGCATTCATTGAAGCAGTTTCTTCTATCCCTGCAAACCTCAGCGAAGTCTTTGGCTCTCTTACGGACATCCTGGGAACCTCTGGCGAACTTGAAGCCCAAAGCGCTGCAGAACTGAAGAAGGAAACCTTGGATAAGATCCAGGAAGCCAAGGTTTTGACCTGCGAAGAATATGCCGCTATCGAAACCTTTGGCGAAGAAGAAGGTGACGAAAAGACCCGTGAAGAAGTCTTTGCAAAGCTTGCCGCTGCCGGTATTGAACTTGATGAAGATGCTATGGGCGCTCTTGAAGAAGGCGACCTCAGCGAAACCGCCGACATCTATGCAAACCTCCGTTCCTATTTCCATAACGGCGGTCACGACGGGTTCAACTGGCAGGTGTTTGCCTTCCTGGTATTCATCCTGCTGTATGTGCCTTGCTTGGCGGCCATGGGCGTGGTGGTCCGCGAAATCGGTCTGGGACTTGGCGTGCTGATGGCGACTGTTCAGACGATCCTTGCTTGGGCCATTGCCGTACTTCTCTACCAGATTCCTGTGGGCGGTAGCACCGGCTGGATTGTCACGGCAGTCATTGTTCTGATCGGTACTGGAATCTTCCTGAAACTCTTCGGCATCAAGGCTAACAAGCAGAAGAGATTCGAAGACTGATGAGGTTCCAGGTTCGAGGCGCGAGGTTCCAGTTTTAGAAATTGTAATGTAGCGTTCGAAGATGGAAATGAGTGTGAATCGAGAAACACAAAAAACGTAAATCGGGGCCGTTGGAACGTGTCTCCTCCAACGGCCCTAATTTACAAACTCGTGGTTAGTCTAGTCTAATAAAGTTTACTTAAGCTAAAAACAACTGCGCGGCGATTATCCATTAGATGATGGCAATGCCCGGCACAGCCTTTAAAGTTTATAACAAAAAGAAAAAAGGAAAAACAATGAAATACAATATTGCATTCGGTTTAATGACCGCCTCCCTCCTTGCAGCAAATACTTTTGCAGAAGAAGCCGCTTCCGCTGAATCCGCTGCAGAATCCAAGGGCCCTGAAGTCGCAATTTCTGGCGAAGTCGAGTTCGATGCCTACACCGGCGATCTATTCAATGACGACGAAGTTACCCATAGCTACGCCTCCACCTTTGATTTGAATTTTGCAGTAAAGTTCAATGATCAATGGTCTGCAGAAGTCCAGCTGGAAGCCGATGGCGAAACAACAGACCCTGCGGCAATCTATAATGGCGCTTTCGTTCAGTATACAAAGAGCGAAAACTTCGTAATCAAGGCTGGCGACCTGACTTTCTCTGAAGGCGCTTTCCAGAACTACTATGGTTATGATGATCCTGCGGATAATGCTGCAGGTATGGCCGAACACGACATCCGAGGAGTTGAAGTTGACTATAATGGCTTTGTTTTTGGCCTTGGCTTTGGTCGCGGCGGCAACGACAATCAAGTATGCTTTGAAGAAGATGGTGAAGAATCGTGCGTAGGCGTTGCATACAACGCTCACTTGGCCTATGAATTGGGCTTAGGCGAACACACGGTTCGCCCCTATGTGGATTACAAGTCCTATCAGGAACCGAAACACAATGAACTCCACGCTGGTGTGGATGCCAACCTGAAATTTGGCGGCTTCGGATTCCACGCCGTGTATGGTCTCCATGTGGATGCCCTTGGTGAAGATGAACCGGGTGCAACTCATGCCTTCCTGGTGGAACCCTCTTTTGAAGTGGGTGGCTTTAACATCAAGGCAACCGCATTCTACGCTCTCTTTGACGAAGATGCTCCCATCGATCACGGTGAAGAAATCCCGGAATACTTCTTTGCCTATGTGGAACCCAGCCTGAATTTGGTGGGCGCTCTTACCTTGGGAATCCCGCTGGAATACCACAGCAACACCTTGGATAGCGATGAGGATTTGGGTTCCTTTGCTGCAGGCCTCCGTCTTTACTTTGCCCCTGTAGAAGGTCTTGAAATTACCGGCTTCGGTATGCTGAATAAGCCCCTGGGTGATGACTACGGCGACAATGACGACATTAGCTTGCAGCTTGGTGTGGAAACCGTCTTCGCCTTTTAAGAAAATGCCATAAAACCTCCGCCAGCTCAAAGTTATGTTACCTCATTGAGCTGGAGGGTTTCCCGCCCCGGTAAATGCCGCGGGCGGGATATATTTGAATCTTTTTAAAACTTAGAGTAGGCTAACTATGGCAAAAATGCTTGATTCCTGTCTTGTTCGGCAATGCGCCCCTACACTCGCTGGAGTAAAAGTGGGCAGTCTATTCTGCTTAGAAATTGCAGATGGTGTATTGCTGTGCAATATTCTTGCTCGCTGGAACAAGGCCTTGAATGTGAAAGGTGTTTTTGCTCGAGTTCTGGCTGAAAAGAATGGCCGGTATTACATCTATGTGTATAGAGATTGTGAATTGGAAAGACTAAGCAAAATTGGTGAAGTGCAGTCCTTTTTAAAGGGCTTTGGCTATGCAGAATTTGATGTAGAATCTTTGCTGAAGTTCTTTAAAGTTCGAATGGCGAAGTCTGCCTGTTTCCCTCACGAAGTGGGCGTTTTTCTTGGTTACCCTTTAGATGACGTTCGTGATTTTATTGTGTATGGCGGTAAAAATTACAAGCGGATCGGTTGTTGGAAGGTGTACAATGACGTTCCCAACTCTATGCATATTTTTGAAGTCTATAAAAAATGCCAAAAGATTATGGCGGATATGTTTGAACGAGGCGTTTCATTGGAACGCCTAACTGTCGCAAGTTAATTGTTTCGCGTCATTCTGAGCGAAGCGAAGAATCAAAAAAAAAGGAAAAATAAAATGGCTCTTCATCAACATGTGTGGGTGGCTTCGCCACCCTTTTTTGTTGACATTCGC